>CALJEW010000333.1 GCA_938074585.1 uncultured Rhodospirillales bacterium
ACGGATGTGAGGCTTTGGGTATCTTATTAATCAATTTTCTGTTCTTATAAGTAGTGCATTAAAACCATCTCAGTACACCAATCACTCCTGCTGTTGCGTAAAAAAACTGTAAAAGTAAAATCCCATAATGTTTGCCAAAAAATGCCCAGAACCCTATTGAAACTGCCGAAACCAATAACAAAGAAAACCCTAAAACTTCATTTCCTGTATTGGATGCAACTAACATCGAATACGCAATTGCAGTAAGCACACCAAACCACTCAAGAGATTTTTTTTTCATACAGCAACTTTAGCAGAAGTTCCGTGGAATGGAATATTTATGATACTTGTAATGATACCACTGATGTTGGTTTGGTTGTGGGTAATATACTGTAGTGTGAAGCTCAATTCGGATACGCAATGACATAACCTTCAAATATTACTCAAGTTACCCGTGGTGTAAGATCAACTCATATGGAATGATCCTAAGAATAAGAGTTTGGAATCCGAGCTAAAAGAAGGTAATACCAAGTTTTTATTAGTAGATGATTTCCGAGATAAAGATGTAAAAAAAAAGAAATGAGTGGATTGATTTAGTGTAAACTAAACCCATGATAACGAGACAATTCCGTCACTATGGAATAAGCATTTATAAGACAATAACAATTGGCTTTAAGTTTCTTATGTACCTTAATAACAACAAACAATCGCCTTCTGATTTAAATCATTGTATCACCATAATGTTTTTTGATAATTTCAATCAAATCTTATTAGTGTGTTTCCACTACAAGTACGTGTGGTTTAACGAATACGTAGGCAAGCGATGATTTACAGGAGAGTTGTCAGGATTTTTATGGGCTCTGGGCTGCTTATTTGTGGTCTATTTGGCGTTGTTTCTGCTGCAGAACAGAATCAAAAATCAGAATGCTCCTTGAAATTTGAACAATGTTTACAAAAATGTGATGACGATTTTGGGGAACAAGTCGCACAACATACCGCATGTGTTCCCGTTTGCTCTGGGAAATTTGTAATCTGTGATGCGGGTTTTGCCTATGACAAAGCTAAACCATGGATCGAAGATCAAGCGAAAAAGACGAAAAGAAATTTAGATCAATTCATTGAAAAGTACGGCACGAAGGATCAAACCCCAGATCCACAAAAAAAAACAGATAGTAACAGCATTTAATCTTGGGTCTTAACTCTCATTACTCAACATCTTTTAGGTGATAGCAACAATGATTCCTGTCTTTATTGGCTTTGATGCCCGCGAAAACATCGCTTTTCATGTTTTGTCTGAAAGCATCCATTCCCGTGCATCTCAGCCTGTCTCTATTACCCCAGTATCGTTATCTCAATTGGGTGATTTGATGTGGCGTAAAAAAGACGCTCTTCAATCCACTGACTTTTCTTTTTCCCGCTTTCTAGTTCCTTACTTATCCAATTTTAACGGGTGGGCGATCTTCATGGATTGCGACATGCTTGTTTTAGATGACATTGCTGAGTTATGGAAATTACGGGATGACCGATTTGTGGTACAGGTTGTAAAACATGATCACCAACCGAAAGAAACAACCAAGTTTTTAGGTACGCCACAAACCACTTACGAAAAGAAAAACTGGTCCAGTGTAATGCTATTTAACTGTGCCAAATGCACAATCTTATCACCAGAATATGTAAACACAGCATCTGGATTGGACCTACACCGCTTTAACTGGCTAGAAAGTGAAGAGTTAATCGGCGAGATTCCCCATCGCTGGAACCATCTTGTTGCTTATGACGCGCCTGTTGCAACGGACCAAATCTCAAATCTTCATTACACCATCGGTGGCCCTTATTTTAATGACTATAAAGAAACTGAATATGCCAAAGAATGGTTCGAGGCGCGTGAAGCGGTTTTGAAGTGTGAATAACGCTTAAAGAAGTTACCTAAATTTTAAAATTTTGAAGCCTTTTTTTCACGGCCTCAACTACATAGGGCGTATCGTCTTCTGTTCGCTTGCGGATCACTTCAACACAGCTATACCACGGGCTATCCGTGCGATCCATTAACCAGCGCTGCATAGGTGCGGAACCCAGCAACACCAAAGTCGGTACACCTAATGCGCCTGCCATGTGAACGGTTGTGTTTGAAACTGAAATGACCAGATCAAGGGCCGCTATTTGAGAGGCAAAATCATCTAAACTTTGCATTTGATCCACGTCTTGATCATGGATTAGATTAAATCCTGTAACCTCTTCAAAGGCTTGGCGTTCCAGAGCTTTTTCACCGTATTGCAAATCAACAAATTGCACTCCAGACACTTCAAACAGCGGCTTCAGGTCCATCAAAGACATCGATTTAGAAAGTCCTCGTCCATCAGAGCTATACCACGCGATACCTACAATTAAGTCGTTTCCAGATTCATACTTTTTTCTAAATTTTTGAGTTTTCTTTTTATCACTCCGTAAAAATGATTCACCATCCCCGAAGGACGCCTCATTTTTCCGCAAATGCTGCCCCAAACTGGCAATGGGGGTTTGATAATCAAAATCTATATTTTGCAACTCAGCGTCCGGTGGCGTAGATCGGGGGAAGCATTTCATACCCGTCATTGAACGTTCAAATAATGGAACCAAACGCGCATCCATCTCAAACGCTACATCAGCACCTAGTGCCATCACATCGAAAAGCATCGTTGCGTATAACACCTCATCGCCAACACCTTGTTCTCCCCAAATCAGTATTTTTTTACCCTTCAAAGGCTCTCCGTTCCATTCCGCTTGAGTAAACGGGCGTCGGTGCTGGTTTGGCAATCCCCATCGAGCTTCATAATATTTCCACGCATCTGGCCAATTTTCTTGGTAAAAACATAAGATACTAAACGCGATTTGCGCTTGGGTATTATCGGCATCTAACTCTAATGCTTTTCTGGTCATTAGCTCCGCCTCTTCAAGGCGCATCATTGCACCGAGTGCGTAGCCTTTTAGCGTAAGAATTTCAGCATCTTGAAGTCCGGCAGAAATAGCATCATCAGCAAGCGACAATGCCTCTTCCCACTTTTGCGCATTCATAAGGCATTCACCAAGCATTCTGTACCCATCTATAAACTGATCATTTGCATCAATCAGCCTTCTATAAATATTTTCTGAATCTTTAAATTTTTCTTGAGCGGTGAGGACTTCTGCTAAGTTCAACTGCGTCGTCAGATCATCCGGGCGATAGATCAAACTATCACGATATGCTTTTTCAGATTTTTCCCAGTCTTCATTCTTTTGTAACGCAGAGCCTAAATTATAGAAGGTACCAGGGTTTCTAGCATCATTTAATAAGGCACGTCGATAGGACGCAATCGCTTCATCCAGTTGCCCCATTTCAGACAATGCGGTTCCTAACACATCACAAAGATCTGCTGAATTTGGCTCTGCACTTAACCCTTTTTTAAAATAACTAATGGCGTTGCTAAAGTTGCGCTGATTAAGTGAAATCATACCCCGCAGCTGAAACAGATGTGCAGATTCAGGTGCAGATGCAATTAAATGATCAGCTTTAAGAGCAGCATCTACAAAGGAGCCCTCTTGGAATGCCTGTAACGCTTCATTAAAAAGTTGCTGCGCTGCCATTGCTGGCATCGCCTTGCGACTGCTGCCTGCCCGCTTATTTTTTTTTGCTAAGCGCCGCTCTTTTCTACTCATTTACTTCTCCGTCCGCCAATGGGCCTAGAGCGTCGATAAGAGGTTGCAAATAATACGCATAACGTTGCCACCGCTTTACTGCAGTTTTGTAAATAGGTTGGCGCACCTGTGCAGCGCTTGCCGTTGTTACTTGGCGTTCCGTTTTATGAAATTCTAAGCATCCGTCTTCCCACTCTAAATCACAAAAAGCCAATAGCTTTTCTGTCCCAGATTTTGGGTCTTGAACTAAATGTTCGTAAGACACATCTAGAATATCGTCGCCCAAAACCTTCTTCCAATGTACCATCAACCGATCATACTCTTGGTAATATTGCCCTAGATCGGCTAAATTATTGGAGAATTCTTGTCCATACGGAAAGTGAATTGAATAACATGAAAAGCAGGTATCGAGAGGTGAACGCTTGCAATGAATGATCTTAGCGTGTGGAAGAGCTAGTTTAATCAAACCTATGAAAAAGAAATTACTAGGCATTTTGTCAGTAAAGGTATCTGTTGCCTTTACCCGCTTCTTAGCTAGATTTAAATAAGTTTGTCCAATCTTTTCCAAATCCTCATCAGACAAAGATATGGCACCGAACGGATAGCCTATATTGTTAGAGCTTAAACTTGATATACTTACATCAGATGAACCTTGACCTGTAATCACATCACGTAAAAAAGACAGCTCACCACCGCCAATAACACGGCTGTGGCTTGCAATGATTTGCTCAACCAACGTTGTCCCAGACCGCGGCATGCCAACGATAAATACTGGTGTTTGGTGTGCAAATTTTTTTTCAGGGCGTTTCAATACATCCGGTGTGAAGCTTTTGATAATGGCGTCTACATTATTTTTTACATCCGTAATATCAAAACGAACAGAGGCCCGTTTGAGAGCACTGGCTCCGTTTAGATTCTCAATTGATTTATCCAATTGGCCAATATCTTCATATGCTTTTGCTAGGGCGTAGCCTAAATACATTCGATCATGCGAGCTGATAATGCTCGTTCTCATGAGCTTTTCCATTTTCGTAATATCGGGATCATTTGGTTTGAATTTTTTAAACCGACATAAATCACTATATATCTCACCGTCTGTCGGGTGCAGCAGAAGAATTTTATGGTAGTACTCCAAAGCTAATTCACGCGCCCCAGATTGACCCTCCAGCAACGCAAGATTTGTCAAAGCTGGAATAAAATTAGGGTCAAGATCAAGAGCTGTCTCGTACGCTTTGCGGGCGCCGACTGTATCGCCCAGATTTGATTTGGCACTACCCAGATTACACCAAGCTTGAAGCCGCTTTGGCTGTTTTTTTAGTAACGCTACAAACTGTTTTTGGCCATTGTCATATTGTCCAGCAGCACAATAAGAGCTGCCCAAATTTTCTGAAACATCTAGATTATCAGGAATTTGACTATGTACGATATGAAACCAGTCGATCGCGCGTTCTGCAGAACCGGCCTGCAACTCAAGCAGTCCCGAAATATTGAGTAAATCCACATCCGTAGTCTGTCTGGATACAATTTTGCGAACCAATGGCAACGCATTCATAAATTGTCCGGCCTGATACAATGATTTTATTTGAGCCAAATCAGCTTTCGGGCT
>CALJEW010000334.1 GCA_938074585.1 uncultured Rhodospirillales bacterium
GCGCAGGTTCTGGCTTTGCATTCCCATCACAATCCTTATACATCGAAGCCATTCCATCTGAACGGCCAGAGTTTTTTGTTCCACCAACGGAAACTCAAACATAAAAAAGGCCGACGACAATAAGCCACCGACCTTAAAGGCAAGATAAATTACCCTTTCTATAAACGATAAATCCGCGTTGCTGTATCATGGTACAAACGGGCTTTTTCGTCTGCGGAATAGGTTCCCGTTAAGCGTTTGAACGAATTCCACAGCGTATTATAGTTACATGTTATCTGATCAACAGGAAAATTCGATTCGAACATGCAGCGATCAATGCCAAATTGCTCGATTGTAAAATCATAATAATGGCGCGTTGCTTGCATTAATTCTTGACTGGTTGGTGGCTTGGGTTGCTCGTGCCAACCAAAACCATTCTCGATCATATTAATACCACCTAATTTAGCTACCACGTTCTGACTTTTCGCCAGCTCTTTAATGTTTTTCTGCCAATCCACAAACACTTCATCAGATTTGCCCTGAAAAGGCCCGACGCCTAAAGGGCCGCCGAAATGATCAAGGATGATTGTTGTATCTGGGAACGCTTTGGCTAAATCGATAACATCAGGTATTTGCGTATGGTAGCACCAAGCTTCAAAGCTCAAGTCACGCTTTGCAAGCTCTGCAAACCCTAGTCGGAATGTTGCGTCATACATCAAGTGCTGAGGAGGCTTCATGCGGCCTTGCGTGGTTGATCCGCTGGGGTCCCAAACAAGGCCATATCTGATGCCCCTAACCCGGCCACCGCCAGAAGCAATTTGCGCGTCTAAAACTTGGCTTACGTCGGCACCAAGCATTAAATCAGCAGTGCATACAATACCTGCGGCAATCTTGCAGGGGCCATACAAACCGGATGCGCTCATGGCTGCAATACCGTTTACAAACTCAGTTTCACCAATCACGACCATATCTTTTGGGCCATCGGCTTTCCACATCGCACCACATTCAATGAACACAGTAGAGACAATATTATGGCCACAATTAATGTCGTCCAAAATATTATTGATCAAATACTGGGGAGCAGAACGCTCTGTGCGAAATTCCCAAAGATGATGATGTGGGTCGCAAATAGGCAAGTTTGGCTCAAGTGTTTCTTCCTGAATTTGAGCTAACCAATCGCGGTTTGTAGGATGTGTCATTATTACCTCTTTTTATTAAATTCCAACATTAAAAAGAGAATAGGGGGCATCCCCACCCGAATGCAAAAACAAAACCATAAAACACACTTTAAAAATTATTTTGATACATCAATCATCAAAGGTCTTTACTTCTAATCTCAATTGGAAAATTCTACTCCTTATGTAGGCGGATCAAATTTGAATAAACGTTCAACTTCCAAAATTTCTATCTCTTCTAAAATTATAAACGAACACAACAAGATACATGAGCGCTGATTCATGACTGAAAACAAATCAACTATGGGGATCATTATGATGATCATGGCCGTCGCCATATTGACGGGTATGAATGTCATGGTGAAAATGATTGGGACTTCATATCACCCAACGCAAATCACCTTTATGCGTAGCTTAATTGCAATGATGTTAATTTTTCCTTTTTTAATGAAAGCAGGGGGACTGTCACTTTTAAAAACCAAGCGCCCCGGACTGCATCTCATGAGATCACTAGCGGGGACGCTGGGTAACATCCTTTATTTTTACGCCTTTCAGCGGATGACGGTCGGCGATGTGATGGTTATATCCCAAGCTGTCCCTTTGTTTGTGACGATTTTTGCCGTCTTATTTTTAAGTGAGCGCGTTGGAATCCGCCGTTGGGTTGCAGTTCTTATTGGCTTTTTAGGTGTCATTATTGCCATCGACCCAGCCGGAAATTTTCATGTTACGTCCCTAATTGCCGTTGCCGCAACAGGCTGTTGGGCCAGTACTATTTTGTTCATGCGTAAACTGGGGGCAACAGAAAGCCCCTACACTGTTACCTTCATTTTCATGGCAGTCTGCATGACCATTACTGCGTGTATCCAGCCGTGGGTTTGGCAAACACCAACGCCCCGCATGCTTGTTTTGACTTTGGGCATTGGTATTTCGGGTGCATTAGGGCAAATGCTTATGTCCACGGCACTTAAGTATGCCAAAGCATCAGTCGTAAGCCCGTTCAATTATACGGGCATTATATGGGCAATTGGATTTGATTTGGTTTTGTGGAATATTATCCCTGCGTGGACGACGATGCTCGGCGCAGGTATCATCACCGTAACAGGCGTCTACATTTTCCACCGTGAAGCCCTTGTTAGTCAAAAATCTGCGTCGTAACCCAAAAATACAGAACCTCTTATTGTCTTATACGTTTGGCAAGTCTAAGAGGAATAGGCGTTTTTTTTCACCAATTGAACCGGACCCACTTGATGCCTGACCTCAGCTCTTACACAAGCGAAACCATCGATTTACTCCTCAATCGAGTGAGTGTTCGTAAATACGCGGACAAACCCGTCACACAAATAATGGTTGATGCTATTTTGGAAGCCGCATTTCGCGCTCCAACCTCATCGAACATTCAGGCCTATAGCGTTGTCGTTGTTCGCGATCATGACACATTACAAAAGCTTTCTGCTGTTACGGGGGGCCAAAAACATGTAGCCAATACACCCGTATTTCTAGCCTTTTGTGCCGACTTAACCCGCATTCAAGCGGCTATGAAAATGAACGGCGGATCGATTGAGGCAAACAGCTTAGAAACAGGTTTGGTTGCTTCCATTGATGCAACGCTGGTTGGCATGTCGGCATCACTGGTTGCTGAATCATTAGGGCTAAAAGGTCTCATGATTGGGGCTGTTCGTAATAATGCGTCTGAAACCGCAAAAATTCTCAACCTTCCCAAACAGGTTTTTTGTGCTTTTGGCATGTGTTTAGGCTGGCCCGCTGAAGAACCACCACAAAAGCCCCGGATGACTCAAGCCGCCATGGTTCATCACGAACAATACGGAAATCACGAGAACGGGCAAACCCCAGACGCACTCTTAAACACCTACGACCAAGATTTGTCGGCGCACTACATATCAATAAACAAACCAACGACTACAGATTCGTGGACCCACGATATTGCAAAAAAGTTTTCACCCGAGCCGCGTGCAAATCTTCGCAAAGAATTAAAAGATCAAGGGTTTGATTTTTCATAAATTCACTCAAGTAAGGATATAAAATGCCTTCTGATATAGCCACAGGTCCGCTCGCGGGCGTTAAAGTGATTGAACTTGCCCATGTGATGGCGGGGCCAACGTGTGGGCGCATGTTAGCAGATATGGGAGCAGACGTGATTAAGGTTGAGCGCGCACCCAATGGTGATGACTTGCGCCAAGATGCCTTTTCTCCAGCTGAATACGGCGGAGATTCCTATGCTTTTATGATGATGAACCGCAACAAGCGGGGCATATCGCTTGATCTTAAAAGCCAAGAAGGCAAAGAAGCGCTTGAACGCCTTTTATCTGATTCCGATGTGATGATTGAAAATTATCGTCACGATACGATGGAAAAATTAGGCTTCGGATATGAAGAATTACACAAACGCCATCCGCGCCTGATTTACTGTGCGGTTTCAGGTTATGGACGAACAGGCCCCTATGCAGAGCGCGGTGGTTTCGATTTAATCGCCCAAGGCATGAGCGGTTTAATGAGCTACACCGGTGAAGGCGATGGCCGTCCACCGGTTAAAGTCGGCGCGCCCGTAACCGATATTACAGCGGGTATTTTGGCTGCGATGGGCGTTGCTGCTGCACTGCATAGCCGCAGTCAAACTGGCGTTGGCCAAATGGTTGATACGTCGCTTTATGAAACAGGGATTACATTTAGCTACTGGCATTCAGCCATTGCCTTTGCCACGGGTGATTGCCCCGGAGCATTGGGCTCAGCCCATCCGCTTAACACGCCCTATCAAGCGTATCAAACAGCCGATGGCTGGATTAATATTGGTGGGGCTAATCAAGCCAATTGGTTACGATTATTGGACGTAATTGATGCACCCAAACTTAAATCCGATCCCCGGTTTGAGCTCAATATCAACCGTATGGAAAACAAACCGGCATTGGATCAAATTCTAACAGAAAAACTAAGCCACAAATCAACCGATCAATGGCTTGGTGTGCTCGAATTAGCGGGCATTCCAGCTGGGCCCATTCGCACCGTTCCCGAAATGCACCAAGACCCTCACACCATCTCCCGTGAAATGGTCACCACCACTGAACACAAACGCTTAGGCCCTGTAAAAACCATCGGCTTTCCTGTTAAGTTTAGTGAAACACCAGGTGCTGTTACTCAGGCGGCACCCGTTTTAGGCCAACATACGCGGGACGTATTGCGTGAAAACGGGTATAACGAACAAGAAATTCAAAATTTCATCGATATCGGTGCTGTTATTGCCGAATAACAAAAAATACAGCAAGGATGCTGCTATATGATTTCGACATTAATGAAAATGTCTGCCGCCCGTAAAGCGGTTCAGCTTTTAGGTGAAGCACAAAAAGACACCGAAATTTTGATCCTGCATGATCCATTAACCATAGCTAATGTCGAGCCTTTAGCGATTGCCGCGGATGAAGTAGGGGCGCGTATTACCACCATGCAAATGAACCCCAGCAAACATCACGGGCAGCAATTATCGCCTGTTGTTGGTGCTGCCATGAAGTCGGCCGATTTAGTTATAGGTGTGGCGTATCAAAACATTGCCCACACTCAAGCCCGCCTTGATGCGCAACGGAGCGGCACAAAAGTTATGGTATTACCAGAATCAGATAGCGACGGTTTCTTTTTGGCAGCCGGATGGGATTGCGACTTTGAAGCAATCCGCCCTGAAATCGATGCCATTGCCGGGGCTTTAACAAAGGCTCAGATCGCCCGCGTTTGGTCCGACGATGGAACAGATATCACCATGAGCATCAAAGGCCGGGAAGGGCGCTCGCTCAACGGCTTCGTCAACACCAAAGACATTTCAGCGGGGTATTGCTTGGAATCAAGTTTGGCTCCGGTTGAAGGTACCGCTGAAGGGAAAATTGTTGTCAACGCAAGTATCCCCGGCGTGGCCTTAATAGAGAACGAATTTATTGAAATCATCTTCCAGAAGGGGCTAGCCGTATCGATTGAAGGCGGTGCGGATGCGAAAAAATTTCGCGACTTGTTAGCAAGTTTTAACGATCCAAACGTTTATAATTTGGGCGAACTGGGGTTGGGCATGAACCCCAATTGTACGCTGGATGGAACAATGCTAAGCGATGAGAGCGTTTATGGCGGCTTTCAATTGGCATTGGGCACAAGTGCGTATATTGGGGGCACCTGCAAAGCCGCCGCCCACTATGATACCGTCGTCACCAACGCCTGTTTAGAGCTTGATGGCAAAGCCGTGTTCCAAGGAACGGAAATGCTCATTCCGCATTAAAGGCGCGGGGCTTAAAACCTTAGCTCTCAGTTTCTTTGTCGCCACCGCATCTAATTCGCCTGCACCAGATACAATGACCTTATACGCATCCCGCGCGGCTTCAGCCGAGACCATGCCATTTTTGACATCCCAAGCGACACGCTCAGGGGAACGCGATAACGGATCACCGAGACCACCTCCGCCGGGCATATCCATAACGACAACTTCACCAGATGGAACGTTTTGACGCCCTTTGTTATTTAGCTTCTGGCCACTTTCTAATGACAACAAACCCATTCCCCCCGGTTGGCCTTCATTGCGCCCCCGGGCCGGATAATGGCATCGGTCAAACATTGCTGAGACTGCCCACGTAGCCCCTTCACGATGACCAATAGACATAACTTGCCCTGTGCCTCCCCGATGTGCCCCAGCGCCACCAGAATCTGTCCGGTATTCTTTTTCCCATACAATAATAGGTGCAATTGTCTCGTTAATCTCAACCGGTGTATTGCGTACCCCTGACGGGAACGCGGTGGCTGATAACCCATCTTTTCCGGGGCGCGCACCCGTTCCACCAGAATGAAAGACATTTATAGTGAACGGCGTTGATTTACTGTTTTCACTCTCGCCACCAATCCCATGCCCACCCAACAATACAGGGTTCCATAAACTCGATGATCCTTCCGCCGGAACCCGATCAGGGACAACTTGATGCAAGCACCCCATAACCACATCAGGTAACATTTGACCAACCACATGGCGCGCGGCAACTGCACGGGGATGCAGCGCGTTTAGAATGCAGCCTTCAGGAGCGGTAACCCGAACCGGGGCAAGCGATCCAGAATTATTTGGTATTTGCGAGCCAACAACACAGCGCACCCCAAACGAAGCATACGCTTGGGTATAGGTCACAGGGACATTAATACCGCGCCCAGAAACCGGCGAGGTGCCTGAAAAATCAACATCAATTCCAGTTTCCGATATTATCATTTTAGCAACCAGATCAATCGGTTTATCATACCCATCGATCCGCATTGAATTTTCGAAGCTACCAAAGGGAAGCTCTCGAATTTGTGCCAACATGCTTTCAAATGAACGATTGATGATCGCATCTGCAATTTGATCCAAATTATCTAATGCAAATTCACCCATCGTTTCAAGCAAACGACGGCTTCCTGTCTCGTTACAAGCGGCAAGCGAATACAAATCGCCTTCAACCTGATCCGGTTCACGCACATTGACCCGAATAATCTCGATTAAATTTGCGTTAATTTCACCTTCGGTCATCAACGCCATAATCGGGATATTGATTCCTTCTTCATAAACCTGTCTGCCGTCCGGGCCAAAGCCCATGCCGCCAACGTCGACAACGTGACTGGTCGACGCAAACAAAGCAACGACTTGGCCTTTTAAAAACACCGGCGAAACCACGGTAAAATCATGCAAATGCCCGGTTCCCAACCATGGATCATTTGTCAAATAAACATTACCTTCCACCATTTCACCAGGTGGAAATTTATCCATAAAAAAATTAACCGATGCCGCCATGGCGTTAACGTGACCCGGTGTTCCGGTCACGGCTTGGGCCAACATGCGGCCCTTTAAATCAAAAACCCCGGCTGATAAATCACCCGCTTCGCGCACGGATGTACTGAACGCGGTTCGAATTAGTGCTTGGGCTTGTTCTTCAACAATCGATAACAATCGGTTCCACAGAATTTGTATTTGTATTTCATCAAGATCATGTGAAGCACTCATGATGACACCTCCTGTTGGCGGTTCAAAACTAAATAAGATAAACCGTTGATTTGAACATCAAAGCCACTTGGAACAATGGTTGTTGTTTGGCCTTCTATGATGATCACTGGTCCAGGCATTGCTGTCCCCGGGTTCAATTGATCGCGCTCATAAACCGGCGTTTCAACCCACTTTTTCTGCCCCGGGTCAAACAACTTCCGGTGCCCAGAAGGCGAGGGAGCTGGTTGTTTTTCAACGGGCGTTTCTAGAATTGGCTGAGAATCTTCTGTGCCTATGGTCAGCGTCCAACTTAAAATCTCGATTGCTAAACCCGGAATTATTCGTCCATATAAACGCGTATAGGCATTGGCGAATAAGTCACCCATAATTTGGGCATCCGCATCCGTCAAAGGACGAACAGGAAGCTCGACTGTAATTTCATGACCTTGCCCTTGGTAGCGCATATATGCAGCCCGGGTTTCGACCAAGGAGGCTCCCATTGCAGCCGGTTCAACAATGGATAAAGCTTCTAAGCGCATTTCATCAATAATCGAATTAACGAATTTTGCGTTAAAACTACCCAAAGCATGAAATCGGCTTCTGACCACTTCATAAGCCACCGGTGCACGCAAAAATCCAATAGCAGAACCAACACCTGCGCCCGTTGGAATAACAACCGTATCGATTTTCAATTTTTTAGCCAATTGTCCCGCATGCAAGGGCGCAGCGCCGCCAAAAGCGATCATTGAACGGCCACTGATTTCTTTGCCCCATTCCGTCGCATGAACCCTGGCCGCGCTGGCCATAGTTTCACCCACCATTTCTGCAACCGCATACGCCGCCATTGGACGCTCTAATCGAAGCGGGTTCGCAACGAAGCTATCCATCGCTATTTCAGCTGCATGTAAGGACAATTTCATTTTACCCCCAGCAAAATTATCCGGATCGATGCGCCCCATTATAACATCCGCATCGGTTACTGTGGCTTCCGTTCCGCCGTGCCCATAACAGGCTGGCCCGGGGGCGGCACCCGTGCTATCGGGGCCAACAGTAATTCGGTTCAAGTCATCAACCCGGGCGATGGAGCCGCCGCCTGAACCAATTTCAACCATCTCAATGACTGGTATTCGGATCGGCAAACCGCTGCCTTTCATGAAGCGGTAAACCCGGTCCACTTCAAAGGTTCTAGACATTAAGGGCTTCGCATCATCAATCAAACATAGCTTCGCCGTAGTGCCGCCCATATCAAACGATAGAACCTCATTTAATCCACATTCACCTGCGATTTGGCTGGCTAAAATAGCTCCCCCAGCAGGGCCCGATTCTACAAGCCGGATTGGGAATTTTATAGCCGTTTCTAAATCGGTCAAGCCGCCGCCAGATGTCATTAACGTAAACGGGCATTGGAAACCCAGCCCGGATAATTCTTCATTCAATCGGGTCAAATAGCGGGCCATTAAGGGTTGCACATAGGCGTTGGCGCAGGTTGTTGATTGGCGCTCGTACTCCCTGATTTCTGGGCATACTTCACTGGCTAAGGAGATTTTTAAATCTGGAAAAGCTGTCAATAAAATTTCAGCTATCCGTTTTT
The DNA here is from genome assembly GCA_938074585.1 of uncultured Rhodospirillales bacterium. Lineage (GTDB taxonomy): Bacteria > Pseudomonadota > Alphaproteobacteria > Rhodospirillales > Casp-alpha2 > JABMNT01. The sequence continues at coordinate 8,729 of CALJEW010000334.1, forward strand.
CATGGGCGGCGTTAGAGTATCCATGCAGCAATCCAACGGCAATCGATTCAATTTTATTTTCTTTGATTAATGGGATCAGACCATGCACGGTGCTCTCATCCAACGGGACAATAATTTCTCCGTTGGGGCCAAGCCGCTCGTTCACAGACCAACGCAAATAACGCGGCACCAGCGGAGCAGGGCGATCGATATCAATATCATATTGAGCGAACCTGTTTTCATAGGCCATTTCAACGGACTCGCGGTGCCCTTGGGTCGTTATCAATGCCGTATTCGCACCCTTACGCTCGATCAGTGCATTGGTCGCCAAAGTGGTTCCGTGGATAATCAAACGAATGTCCGTTGGCGCAACAGCGCTTTGTTCGATCACCATTTTAACCCCATCAAGAACGCCAAGTTCAGGCGCAGATGACGTTGTTGGGACCTTGCTGGTGTGCAGAATTCCGCCCGTTTCCAAGGCAACATCGGTGAAGGTTCCACCAATATCGACGGCCAAGCGGTTTAAAATTTCAAGTTCTGACATTTAGCAATACTCCAATTTAAAGTTTGCAGACCCGAAAACCGCTAAACACATGCCAACGGTGAGGCTCAAAGAAATTTCGGTAAGTACCGTGGATCATTCGGCTACGTGTTGTCCACGCCCCACCGCGCAATACGCGGGTCGATCCAAACAACATATCTGAATATTCTTGATAAACATCAGCTTTAAATCCGGGGTAGGGATTAAACGTATCGGCCGTCCATTCCCAAACATTACCCAGCATTTGCCGGCATCCAAAGGCGCTGTCGCCGTCGGGCAATGCCGCCACATCAACACATCCCAAACCCCGGCCATCTAAATTGGCCCGGGCTGGATCAGGGGATTTATCGCCCCACGGATAGCGGCGTTTTGATGTGGATGATAGATTACCCGCATCATCAAACTCACCCAAGGCGGCGGCTTCCCATTCGATTTCCGTTGGCAAGCGAACGCCCGCCCAATGGCAATAGGCGGTCGCTTCATGCCATGTAACGTGGCTCACTGGTTGATATTCGGGCAATGGGATTATTTTTTCAAACTGTTTCAAGCCCCATTGATCATCCCCTTGAGCAACCCAATACCCCGGATGCTTCAAGTTATGTTCTTGCATATAGGCCCAAACCTCATCAGACCAAAACTGTTTATTCTGATACCCCCCGTCTTTAATGAACGTCGCAAACTCTGAACACGTGACCGGTGCTTTGGCAATTTGGAAGATATCAACATGAACCGGATGGGCCCATTTTTCATTGTCGAAGTTAAACGGCGCATCGGAGCTGGCACCCAATTGAAACGTGCCCCCCGGAACATTGGCAAACCCAGTCCATGCGCCCGCACTGCGTTCTGAACTGACATCGGCGGAAAGATTGAAAACAGGCGTTGGGTACGCCAAGGCTTGACGCCCCCAAATAAAAGCTTCGGTGTGCATGTCTTCATGGAAAGCGCCGAACTGATAAATGAAACTATTCTGCTCAGATGCCATCCCATCTTCGCTGGACTGTTCCAAGTGTTCGCACAATTTGTCTAGCACATCTTGCATGTAAGCCAAAGTTTTGGGCATTGATAACAGCGGTAAATCCCAGCGGGTATCGTGGGCGACGGCTATGGAATCGTACAATTCATCGGCCTTTTGCCCCAACACACTATCAAACCCATACATCTGGCGCAGGATGAAGAATTCATAGAAATAAGCCACGTGGCCAATTTCCCAACGCAGCGGATTAACCGTGCGGATTTTCGGTCCCATTAATTGAGCTTCGTCCAACCCGTTCACAAGTTCAAGTGTTCTTGCTCTGGCATCTTGCAATGTAGCGGTTAAATATGCCGTACTAACTCTTAGCGTCATTAAAGCCCCCATGGATGTGTCTTATGAAAATTACCCTGATCACGCCCGCAAAGAAACACTCAAAAAACGGGAACCGCACATCGGCTGTGCGCTGGGCCCTGTTTCTAGACGCTCAAGGCCATACCACTCAAATCAGCACCGAATACGATGGAGCTCCATGTGATTTAATGATCGCTTTGCATGCGTGGCGCAGTGCTGATGCGATTGATTTATACAAACAAAAAAATCCCAACGGACCGTTGATTGTTGCTTTAGGCGGCACCGATGTGAATACGTTTTTGAAATCCGCCCCAGCCGTCACTTTATCTGCCATGGAAAAAGCCGACGCACTGGTTTGTTTGCACGATCAAATTCATGAAGCCCTACCAAAACACTTAATCAAAAAACTGCACGTCATCGCCCAATCCGCAACGCCCCTAACGTCGCCCCGTAAACCATCAAAGCGCCATTTCGATATTTGTGTGATTGGCCACTTACGCGATGAAAAAGACCCATTACGCACAGCTTTGGCCGCAGGACTATTACCAGAAACATCCAAAATTCGGGTCATCCATCTGGGCAAAGCCCACAATGACGCATGGAAAAATGCCGCAATAAAAGAACAAGCTGCAAACCCGCGCTATCATTGGAAGGGCGAAGTCACAGCCGGCCAAGTCCGCCGTGAATTTGCGAAAACCCAGTTGATGGTGCTGTCATCCAACCAAGAAGGCGGGGCCAACGTGATCTCCGAAGCCATCACCGCCGGCGTCCCCATCATTGCTTCCAACATCCCAGGCAACACAGGATTGCTAGGAAAAGACTACCCCGGCCTCTATCCTGTCCACGACGAACAAGCGCTCTCAGTTTTGCTCAACAAAGTTGAAACAGACTGGGATTTTTTGGCTCAGCTTCAAAAGGCATGCCAAAATCTGCAGGTACGGTTTACGCCTGAACAAGAGGCAGCGGCTTGGAATGGGCTTATAAACAATCTGTTCTACTGATGGTATTGCTTGCCTAGGGGTTTGGCATTTAAAAACAAATATAGATGGATTGCAAAAATGACACTACGCTCAACTTTTATTGATCCCCATACAAGTCCAAGCTAATCACAGAAAGCATCTTTGAACTATTGGGGTCAATTAAGAGGTACACGCATAGCCTATTAATGATCAGTAATCACCTTACTCAATTTCGAGCTAACTTTTATTCAATATATTATTGTCCTAAATATTAACTCAGACACTTTAGAAATGCATTATTGGTTTTGGTGCTGTAACCGCCTTTCACAAACTGATCCATGATGAAAAGCCAAACTGCAAAATATACGAGTTTGTTCGCCCCTCTCGCTTAGTTGGCCGCCAAACCGTCCTTAGGCTCTCGCTTTTGGATGACGGAGAACACATTCACAATGCCATCAATATCTGCAACCACGAACTCATCGATGATACGAAACTAATTTCCATGTTCTACAAGGAAGTCTTAGCAGAACAAGATGAAACCTAAACCACCAACGTGACCGGCTCCAAATATTCACTCTGCTCCATTACTTTTCCGACGATACAAGACGAGGGGTAGCCTGTTGATATCAATTCGTTCAAACAGGCTTCGGCGTTTTCGTCGGGGACGCTTGCTAGCAGGCCGCCGGAGGTTTGTGGGTCGAAGATTAGGGGATAGAGCTCTGAGGTGATCGCTTGCTCTTGGTTTCGGATCGCGCGGCGCAGGCGGACGTTGGCTGGTTGCAGGGTGCTTAAAATTCCCATGCGTACCGTTTCCAACGCGCCGTCCAAAATTGGCAGAGCGCTCATTTGAATCTCAACATCGACACCCGATGGACGGATCATTTCAACCATGTGGCCAAGCATGCCAAACCCGGTGACATCCGTACACGCCGTTGCCCCATGTCGGAACAGACATTCAGCCGACAATTTGTTCGATAAAATCATGCTATCCAAGGCGCTATCGATCCAGCGGCCTTTAGCTTTTTGTTGCATATCAGCGGCGAACAAAGTGCCTGTACCCAACGCTTTGGTCAGGATTAAAACGTTGCCGGGAACAAGGCCAGATTTACGTAAAATTTTGTCTTTATCAGCCAAACCATTGACCGAAAACCCCAACGCTAATTCAGCCCCTTCGCTGGTATGCCCGCCAACCAATGCGGCGTTGGCATCGTTCAACATTTCCATAGCGCCGGCCATCATTTGGTTGAGCGTCGCTTCCACCTGAGCCTCGATCCCATAAGGAACAGTTGCGATAGCCAGAGCAGATTGCGCTTCACCTCCCATGGCAAAAATATCGCTGAGGCTATGGTTGGCGGCAATTTTGCCGAACACATAAGGATCATCAATGAACGAGCGGAAATAATCCACCGTATGAACAATGACTTTTCCGGCGGGGACTTCAACCACGGCTGCGTCGTCTGGGTCGTGCAATCCGATGATAATATCATTGCGGGGCGCGGGTTTTAATTCCGATAATGCCCGCGTTAAAACACCAGCACCAACTTTGGCCCCACAGCCGCCACACCGCATAGCGATAGCTGATATTTCCTTGAGCGTTTCAGGATTGGTCAGCGCTTGATTGACGCCAGGCGCTTCGCCTTCTTTCATTTTGGGCAGGTCAGAAAACTTTTCTATAAACCGCCGATCGATCCAATCTTTCCAAATCCAAAGGGCTTTTCCGGCGAACGTGAAAGCTCCCCTTGACGCCACCGCGTATTTATCGCCGGAGCTAATCAGCGCCAATATGGACGACTGAGGCGAAAACGGTTTAGGTTGTTTTTTTAACAACACCCGTCGCAGATTATCAGTCAGGGGTTTTCCTTGGCGAACCGCAAAAACTCCGGCTTTAGGACGCGGGTGATTAACCACTGCGGCGACATCGCCCGCTGCAAAAATATCGGGCTGGGACAAAACCTGAAGGGTATCTTCGACTTTAACAAAGCCATGTTGATCAACTTCCAAGCCACTTTCCGCCAACAAAGGAGCCGCACCCGCAGCCGTGACAAACAGCGTTTCATCGACTACCAAGCGATCCCCATTGGATAGAGTGAGTACGCCGTCTTCAGCTCCACTGGCTTCAAAGCCCCGGTGAACCTGAACGCCCCGTTCATCCAAAATCGCGTCAAACCGCTTGGCTACAGAGGATGGGAACCCCGGCATTATGTGTTCAGATTTGCAAACCAAATGAAAAATCAGCTGTTCTGAACTGCGGCCCAAACCCGCCAACTCATTTTGTAGTCTGAATTGAATAGCGAGCAGTAATTCAACACCTGCAGCACCCGCGCCAACAACGCAAACCTTATGCGATCCCGAATGTGCGATAACCCGGTCCAGCAGCTTTTGCCAACGATCAACAAACTTATTAATTGGTTTAACGGCAACAGCAAAATCAGCCGCGCCAGGAATGTTTCCAATACGCGGCGTTGAGCCAATATTAATAGACAACACATCATACGGGACCGGCGGGCGGCCCTTGCAAATAACCGTTTTATTAACCGGGTCAATCCGCACCGCTTCATTATGGTACAAACGCGCCCCGGCGAATTGAGTTAATGGACGTAAATCTATATGCACTTCATCAAAACCATAATGGCCAGCAACATACCCTGGCAACATGCCGGAATAGGGGGTGTGAACATCGCGCGATATGACGGTTAAGCGGACGCCCGGAATGGGTTTCATGCCAAAACTTTTAACAACAGCTACATGGGAATGCCCGCCACCGATTAGGACGAGGTCTTTTAATATGGGCTGTGGTGATGTTTTCATAAGTCTTATGTTCCGTCAGTTTGGGCCGAGACCCTAGAATGATTTTGTACGGTGCGACTGAGGCGCAACCGTTGTCGAATGTGGCGAGACAAACTGTCAATACCGACGTTTAAAAGCGCCGTTATAGCAATCAAAAACATCGCCCGGTCAAGGCGGATATCTGCCAACGCACTATCCACATAAAACCCCAGCGTCGCAATGCCCAGAATACCGAGGATTGCAGTTTCACGCATGATCACTTCCCAGCGGTAAAATAGAAATGCCAAAAACTGCCCATAAAGCCGAGGGACGATTTCATATCCATATAAACTGACCCCGTTGGCGTGGTCTGGGCGAAGTCTTATCTCGTTACTATAACGCCCCATCAAATGGCCGATAATCGCTCCGTTATGGAGCGATAGGGCAATAATGGCGGGCAACATAGACGGGCCCCAAAAATGCAAAAACACGTAAGCTAAAATAAATTCAGGGGTTGAACGCACGATAACCAAAAACAAATGCCCGACCATCCGTCCGTATTTACCTAAAAATTTTTCTGAAATAAGTGGAAAAAAAGCAAGACTTAGAAATGCCGTTCCAACAAGAGCGATTTGGGTCAAAATGATGGTCGCTATGATGCCGGGCAAGGCTTGATCGGTGAGCATATTTTGGGCCCAACTGAAAAAGTTTATCCAGTTAGAAATATCCAATAAATCAGACCCACGTAATGGAGCAGGGACAATATCTAAGGTCAAGAACCGAATTACATTGCCCAATTTTATATCCGCTCCACCGCCCAACAAAAAAGGTGCCGCGATCAAATAAATCCCCAATAGTTTGGGTCGCAACCAATATTTAATAGTCGCGATCAGGACATAGAACGTAATAAGTAGGGCGGAAACTTCAGAATAGTTGCCTTCGTTAAAGGCGGATTCTAAATAAAATCCTAAGGTTGGTAAGCCTACAAATCCAAGTACAGCGCTCGAGCGCAAACCGCATTCAAAACGATATCCGGTGTAGTTGACTATATGAACCCAAACTTCGGGCAAGCGCACATAAAAGAAGGTGGAAACGATGCTGCTGCCTAAGGGTACTGCTTGCAAAGCTGGGGCTTCGGCTTCTTCCAACGTTTCAGAATACACCTTGGCGCAAATCCCAGCATACGGCAGGGCTATGGCAAGGATGCCGGTCAGTGGCGTTAAGCCCAGCATTTGTAAAAAGATCAAAGCCCAAAAAAGCTCATGAACAGAGCGCACTAAAGAGCACGCCAAACGCACCGTTCTTAAATGATAAACCTGAGCCAAAAAAAAGCCACTAACAGCCCCCAGCGACACGCCCACAAGCGCAAAGGCCACGGTTTTAACAAGAGCGGAACCAATGGCATCTATAGCAAAAAAATCGGGTGTAATCACACCCAACATCATACGGTGAATTTCTAACCACGGGTCGTAAGTTGAAATAGTGGTGTCTGCAAAATAAAGACAAACCAACGCCACACCGACAAACATCAAACTGGTACGAACCATGGATGAGTTTTGGGGCCGGTTTAATAAGGCATCAGGTATGGACA
>CALJEW010000335.1 GCA_938074585.1 uncultured Rhodospirillales bacterium
AGGATCGGTTTCCCATCCCCTACATTTCAAAATCCGCCCAGGCTGACCGCCACCCGAATCGTTCCCGGCACGGGGTGTTGCATCACCAAAAGGAATGCCTTCGCCGAACTGTGAATATTCGTTCAGGGGGCCATGCTGTAAGCGCTGTTGATCGCGCAATTTAACGCGGCAAAGATTAAGCACACTATCTTGCATAGCGCATTCAACGCGCTGGCCTTTGCCTGATGTTTCACGTTGGAACAAAGCGGTCACAATACCTAGGGCCAAATGAAGACCGGTACCTGAATCACCAATTTGTGCACCGGTGACCATCGGGGTTCCATCTAGATTACCCGTTGTTGAGGCTGAACCACCCGCACACTGAGCAACATTTTCATAGACCTTACAATCAGCAAACGGGCCAGGGCCAAAGCCCTTAACGGATGCATAAATCATACGTGGGTTAAGCTCTTGAATCTTATCCCAGCCAAAGCCCATACGATCCAAAGCACCCGGAGCAAAGTTTTCAACCATAACGTCACATTCTTTAATGAAACGGGTAAAAATTTCTTTGCCCTTTTCATCTTTTGTATTGAGCGTCACGCTGCGTTTGTTGTGGTTCAGCATTGTGAAATATAAGCTGTCCACATCCGGGATATCGCGTAATTGCCCGCGCGTGGCATCACCAACGCCGGGACGCTCGACTTTGATTACATCAGCTCCGAACCATGCTAACAATTGTGTACATGTTGGACCCGATTGCACGTGGGTCATGTCTAAAATTTTTACGCCGTCTAGAGCTTTCACAATGCGCTCCTTTACATAAAGTTATTTAAATGGGACTAGTTATTTTTTCTTCACAACGCTTTGTGGGTTCAGATTTCCAATACGGCCACTTTCCGTACCTGCATTTTCGTCAATCACTGCGTTGATTAAAGTTGGCTTGCCCAAAGCAATGGCTTCGTTCACAGCAACTGTTAAATCAGCCGGCGATGTCACATAAACCCCAACTCCTCCAAACGCTGCCATCATTTGATCATAGCGCGCATCTTTAACAAAAACCGTCGAGGCCACATCGTCGCTCGTTGAATTAATATCCGTGCCTCGATAAATTCCATTGTTATTGAAAACAACGATACAAATCGGCAGATTATAGCGGCAGATTGTCTCGACTTCCATGCCAGAGAAGCCAAAAGCACTATCACCTTCAATGGCGATAACTTGATGACCCGTTTCTACTGCAGCAGCGATAGACTGCCCCATACCGATGCCCATAACGCCCCACGTCCCAACATCTAGGCGTTTGCGCGGCTTATACATATCAATGATGCTACGGGCGAAGTCGAGTGTATTAGCCCCTTCATTAACAAGAATAATTTCTGGATTTTCCTTGATCACCGTGCGAATTGCACCCAACGCCCCTTGGTAATCCATTGGCACGTTATTGTTCTGTAACTTTGGTGCCATGCGTGCAACGTTGGTTTCAACCTTGGTCTTGATCGCATCCGTCCATTCAGCGGATGGTGACGCCCAATTGTCGCCCATACCTGCTAGGAAAGCTGAAATACACGACCCGATATCGCCAACAACTGGTGCAGCAATCTCGATATTGCTGTCCATTTCTTTAGGCTCAATATCGATTTGGATAAACTTTTTAGATCCAGGCTCGCCCCAGCTTTTACCTTTGCCGTGAGACAGCAACCAGTTAAGGCGTGCGCCAACCATAACAACAACATCGGCTTCTTTAAGCGCTAATGATCGTGCAGCACCTGCTGATTGAGGATGGGTATCTGGCAGCAAACCTTTGGCCATACTCATGGGCAAATAAGGAATGCCCGACTTTTCAACAAAGGCACGAATATCTTCATCCACCTGAGCATAAGCAGCACCTTTACCCAAAATGATTAAAGGGCGCTTCGCTGATTTCAATAAATCAAGGGCGCGGTTCACAGATGCTGGTGCAGGGAGCTGAGCGGGTGCAGGATCAATAACTTTAACCAAAGACTTAGCTCCTTCAGCCGCATCCATAACTTGACCGAACAATTTAGCGGGTAGATCAAGATAAACACCACCCGGGCGACCCGATACAGCAGCACGAATGGCCCGCGCAAAAGCAATTCCAATATCTTCTGCATGCAAGACACGGAAAGCAGCCTTACAAAGCGGCTTTGCAATAGCCAACTGGTCCATCTCTTCATAGTCACCTTGCTGCAAATCAACAATTTCACGTTCCGATGATCCACTAAGCAAGATCATTGGGAAACAGTTTGTCGTTGCGTGCGCCAAAGCCGTTAATCCATTAAGGAAACCTGGAGCTGACACTGTTAGGCAAATACCGGGTTTTTTTGTCAAAAAACCAGCGATTGCCGCTGCATAACCCGCATGTTGCTCGTGACGGAAAGAAAGAACTCTAATGCCCTCAGCCTGAGCCATCCGCCCAAAATCCGTGATCGGGATGCCGGGCACACCGTAAATTGTGCTTAAATCGTTGAGCTTGAGCGCATCGATAATAAGATGAAAACCATCGGTTAGATCTTCTGTGGCTGCATCTGTCATATTTATAGTTCCTTCGTTTAATCTAAATAACTGACGTGTGTGTCGACATGTTTTGCTAAGTTTAAGGTATGTTCGCGGACCAAGCGTTCCGCTAAATCAGGATCGCGAGCTTCTATCGCTTCAACGATTTGCATATGATCAACAATCGATTTCTGCGCCCGATCTTCTTCACCAATAGTCCGCACTCTAATGGATCGCATATGAATAAATAAATTATCAGCCGTATCACATATCAGCTGATTTTCGCTCATCCGGAGGATCGCTTGATGAAAATTAATGTTATTTTCAGAGTATTCATCAATGTGGTCATCGACTTGGCCTTCTGAATAACTGGTCAATAAGGACCGCAAAGAAGCAATGGCGTCATCTGTTGCATTCAGCGTAATCAAACGAGCCGACATACTTTCAAGGGCTGCCCAAACCGTCAGCATCTCTAAAATCTCAACTTTGGTTTTACGGACAATATAAACACCGCGACGAGGAACGATTTGAACTAATCTTTCTTGCTCTAATCGGGCAAGCGCTTCGCGCACAGGGGTTCGGCTTATGGATAACTGTTCTGATAACCGGCGCTCATCTAGGCGCAACTCTGCATCATCGGCGTAGATATTCATTGACGTAATGGCCTCTTTTAAAGAGACATAGATTTTGTCTTTCAAGCTAAATCCAGTGTCGATAGGAGTTACAGCCAAATCCGCAGACATGCTACGCCGCCTTAAAGACATCTATTTACCCTCGTAAAGTTTCCTATTATGATTACTAATCTTTGCTTAATGCCTAATTTTATATTGGTATAATGTATACCACGAAGGCCGTCAATCACTCGAACACCATTTAGGAACATCAATTCCCATTTCATTCTAGAGCGTTAAGTAGGCTGTTCCGGCCCTTGATTTGATTTCACCCTGCTTTTTAACATTTTAACACAGACATTAACAACAACTCGAGCGCAACCGTTTGAGCCATCATTTTAGCCCGTGTTAATAAACCAAACACAGCTTCTTCACTATCTGGTGTTTCTCGGCAAACTTTAACCCACCCATCTAAAACGACATAAAATAAATCTGATGGATCATTTTATAAGAACAAGATTTTAATTTTCCTATAGTTCTTCGGGAAAGCACTTTGCAACACCTCGCCCAAGACATCTGGAGGTAAGTTTGCAAATAAAGGGAGTTTACGATCAATCGCTAATTCGGTATCTAAAATCATATTAACGCTAACATTATTATTAGATGTGGAATAATAGGACCGCTCAGAACCCGCTTTGATCGAGATCAAAGCGGGTGACTATATTTGCTAAATTATTAAAAAAATCTCTAATTATATAAAATATAGATATTTCACGTCATCCGAAATATAATTTTGACAATTAGGTATCTGTGGAATTGGTGTCGGTATAGTTGAAAATAAGTATTAATCGCTGCAAACGATTAAGAGATGTTTGTGAACGGTTGATAAATTATATATCCACCAAGAACCAACGCCCATACACCCACGCCCCCTTGAATTCCTCGGTTCGCCCAGGTTAATGCAGCTGCTGAATGGCTTAATGGTATTGCAATTACTGCAGAAAGAGCCGCCATCCCTAATACAGAACCGACACCAAACAACGCAACATACCCCAACCCGACATGTGGACTTGATACGGTTTGAGTTGTCAGTACTAACAAAGCTGCTGACCCTGCCATTCCGTGCATCATCCCAATCAGCAAGGTTCGCCACGGCAGTTTATTTGAATGCTCATGATTATGGGGCAGTTCTTCATGTGCACCTGTTTCGCCGGCATGGGAATGAGCGTGAAGATGTTTCTTTGCAGCATTATGGCTATGGAAATGAAAATGAACCCGCTCTTTGATCAATTGAACCAATAAGTTCCCACCTAATAAAACAATTACAACGCCAACGGCTACTTCTAACCAAACAGAAACCGTTTCAGATATTTCAATACCCAAATACAATGCCCCACCGGCAATGAACATTAGCGTAATAGTATGACCAATCCCCCAAATGGCACCATGTGATATAATTTTACGTGGTGATGATTGTTGAGCTGCTATCGCTGATACAGCGGCTACGTGATCAGCTTCAAGTGCATGTTGCATCCCAATCAATAAGCCAAGGGCAAGGATAGAAAACATAATGCGTTAATCCTAATTCAATCGATGCACGTTTTAGCACCAAAATAACATGAATGATATATCTGGGCAATGGTTCACAGTCTATAGGTCCTCTTCAAACATTACCCTATGAAAACTGATGTTTTTGTGCGCTTGCAAACCTTTGAAGTTAGGAAAGTTCAAGCAACCCATCAATCGTTTGTAAAATGATAAGTTGTCGACATACTTCCCAATATAAGCATCGCATCCTTCTTAATGCCCGGCAGCATGACCGCCTCGAGAAACGTGTCCGGACAACGCAACAATTAGAATTCCTTGAGTATCATCTCCACTTTTCAGCTCATCAATGACCTCCCAACCGGTTTTTACAGGTAGACCAATGTCCGTAATAATAAGATCGGGGCGTTCATGGTTTGCAATATCAATAGCATCAACACCATCTACTGACACAATAACTTGATGCCTCGCACTTTCTAGAGCAATAAAAAGCCCTTGGTGAAAAGGTTCAAAATTATCTAGAATTAGGATTTTTCCATAATTATAATTCCTAATCAAAGAAGCCTGATGTTTTAGTTGGATTTATTCCGAAGAACGAACCTTCCATCAATAATATCTTCAAAAATACCGTCAATTTCAGGATGACTGATGGGTTCATCTTGTTCATCATCATCAACTAAGTTCTGTTCTGAAACATATGCCACATATGGGGCTTTATCCGGCGCTATCGCAAACAGGTGATAAAACGGCTGATCCCTTTTTGGCCGAACATTCTCCGGAATACTCTTGTACCATTCCTCAGAATTAGCAAAAACGGGGTCAACGTCAAAAATAACCCCGCGAAAACCAAAAATTCGATGTTTCACTTGATTGCCAATAGGGTATTTTGCCTTGGAATTGACACGCGGCAAAACAACTTCTGTGGTGGTCATTTCTAAGTCCATATTAAGTATCTGCTGTTTCTATTGAAAGGTAAAAACATAAATAGGGAGCCGAGCCCCCCACTACGTGTACATCGTAATATATACGTAAGGCCACTAAGACCTTTTATAAGTGCTATGCAGCAATCCCGCCTGATCGCCAAACTGTGGTTTCCTTACAAGATGGGCATACTCTTTCGCCGATATGACTAGATAAAAAGTCGTTATGGCACATTAAGCACTTACGATTTTTTTTTACGTGTTCTCTATCGGATTCTGGTTTCTTCGTATCTACGCGCCGCGACGCCATTATGCTGCCTCCTTCAATGCAAATTCTACTTCACTACGACGCTTCAATAGCAGCGCGCCGATCACTAGCAATTCTTCCGCCTCATCAAAGTACTCACAAGAAAGTGTCTGCGAAGCCATTTCAGCTTTACCGATCATTTCGTCTGCTGCTTCCGTGATGTATCGGATCAATTCTATATTATACATCTATTTCTCTCCAAATTTCAAAATTGAAGTTTATGTACACTAAATTAATTTCAGATGCGACAATTATTTTTTTGCGTTGCAATATTTTTTAACTTTTCTTAAAATATTTGCCAATAATGCATCATTTTTCTATTATATAAATAAATACTCAATAGAAATCATCTGATAATTATCGAACCATCAGAATTAATTTACCATTTCTTTTTTTTAACGGTGCTGCATCTTACGCAACATAAACTAAAACACCCAAATAAGCTTCACGTTCCATGCATGCACCCAAAATGGCATGCGGTATTTTAGGATGCTTCATTAAAAACAATTGACGCATTTTATCTTTGCTTATTTTCTTAAAGTTATGTCGTTTTCCCAAATTCATTTTTTATTCTCCTTATCCCCGTTCAAGTAGGGTTCAGAGAACTATAGGTTGGAGACTTTACAAAGAGCGAGAATAGTTGTGGTTAATTTTAGAGTTTTTTAACTCGTAATCGGGTACGCCCATAAACAACAGCTCTGCAAGCCTCTACAATCGACTTTGCATCAATTCGATATGTTTTATAAAGATCAATGGAATCCCCTGATTGGCCAAAATGTTCTACGCCCAAGCTTTCAGTGCGTTGTCCACGAACAGCGCCCACCCATGCCAATGATGCTGGATGCCCATCAATAACTGTAACCAACCCCGCTTGGCGCGCAAGGGGTGCCAATAAGTCTTCAACATGGGATTGAGCGCCTAATTTGCCCATTTGCCGTGCTTTTTGAGCAGCGTTCCATCCAGCATTCAGGCGGTCTGCAGATGTAATTGCTAACAACCCTGCACCCGGATGCGTCTTAATTATTTCCTGCCAAGCCTTATCGGCTTCGGGTGCCATAACGCCTGTGTATGCAATGGCCAAATCGGCGCCAGATTCAGGTTCTTTTATCCAATACCCACCCGCCAAAATATCTGATCGCTGCTGTTCACTTAAAGTACGCACTGGTTGTTCAAGCACTCGGGTTGAAAGACGCATATACACCGAGCCTCCTTCGGCATCCCGTAGCCAAGCAATTTTTTGCTCGCCGTTTCCATCGCGTTGAACATAATCAAACGCCCATTCTATAATAATCGACAATTCATCTGCATAGGTGGGCTCGAATGTAGCCAAGCCATCCTGAGACATCCCAATCAGTGGCGTTGCGATCGATTGATGTGCACCCCCTTCAGGTGCCAAAGTAATACCCGATGGTGTTCCCACAACAATAAACCGGGCATCTTGGTAGCAGGCATAATTTAGCGCATCTAACCCACGCGCAATAAAGGTATCGTATAGTGTCCCAACCGGAATCAACCTGCCTCCGAACAGTTGCTCAGACAATCCCATAGCAGCAAGCATCAAAAACAAATTGTTTTCAGCAATTCCGAGCTCTAGGTGCTGGCCGGAGGGAGATTTCTCCCACTTTATTGGGGACGCTACCTTTTCCGTCCGAAAAGCATCTTTTTGTTCTTGGCGTTGAAACAAGCCTCGCTGATTAACCCAACCCGATAAATTAGTTGAAACCGTTACATCGGGGCTCGTTGTCACAATACGCGCAGAAAGGTCGTCATCGCGCTTACCCAGCATGTTCATAACTTTACCAAACGTTATTTGGGTTGACGTTTTTTTATCACCCGTCGGGGCAATGGCTTGAACTGGAACCGGTGCAGACCGACGCTTTGGTTTCTCTCTCTTAGTAAAGGGTACATCCTCGAGAAAACATTTCAACACGTCGTCTTCAATATCTAATCCGCTGAAAAGGTCCCATTCCGTTCCGTCTTTAATATCATGCGAGCGTTTCAAAACACCCATTTGTTCAGGCGTCATAAGCCCCGCATGGTTATCTTTGTGCCCGGCTAACGGCAGGCCAAAGCCTTTGATCGTGTAGGCAACAAAACAGGTCGGTGTATCATCATGGCTTGCCGCTTCAAAAGCTTCGAGGACCATTTCCATATCGTGACCACCCAAATTGGTCATAATATTATGAAGGACATCATCGTCATAAAAAGCAAGGAATGTATCGACACCCTTCACCCCATCCAAATCACGCGATAAATGTTCACGCCAAACGGAGCCACCTTGGAAGGTAATGGCTGAATATAAATCGTTCGGGCAATCATCTATCCACTGCCGAATAGCTGAACCACCAGCACCCTTAAAGGCTTCTTGTTGAAGTTTACCGTATTTTATATTAACAACATTCCAACCAACGGTTTCAAAAAAACTTTTTATTTTCTGGAATAGGTTGTCGCTTACAACGCCGTCTAAGCTTTGGCGGTTATAATCAATAACCCACCACAAATTACGAACATCATGCTTCCAGCCCTCAAGCAATGCCTCATAAATATTTCCTTCATCCAATTCAGCATCACCCATAACAGCGACCATGCGTCCAGGCTTGGTATTGGGGGCTAATTTGTGGCGCTGAACATAGTCTTGAATTAAAGATGCGAATAAGGTGACGCCAACACCCAAACCAACAGATCCAGTTGAAAAATCAACATCATCGATGTCCTTCGTCCTTGATGGGTAGGATTGTGCGCCACCTTTTGCCCGAAAATTCTGTATCTGTTCTAGTTCTTGATTTCCCAACAAATATTGAATGGCGTGGAAAACCGGCGATGCATGAGGCTTAACCGCAATCCGGTCTTCAGGATTTAAAACGTTCAAATACAACGCAGACATCAACGTCGCTACAGATGCACATGATGATTGATGTCCCCCAACCTTAATACCGTCGCGGCTTTCACGCACATGGTTGGCATTGTGGATCATCCATGACGATAACCACAGAATTTTTCGTTCTAATTCACGCAGTACAGCGAGTTTATCTGATACTATGGCAGTCGTTTTCGATTGCTCGGGTTTTGTAAGCGTCTTCGTCATCTCATAGCTCCTAATTTATAGGCGCGTCATTATAGCAAAACATAAAAGAATAATCATTGCTATTTAAGCCAATAAATATAACCTATTAGCAATAATCTATAGTATTTTAATAAGTAATAAGTGATATATGCCAAAATTTTCTCTTAACAAAATTGACTTAAAAATTCTTTCACATTTGCAAAACAACGCACGATTAACCAATGTTGAGCTGTCAGAAAACATCCACTTATCACAATCACCGTGTTTGCGCCGCGTTCGGAATATGGAATCAAGCGGGATTATTAAAGGGTATGTAGCACTGGTCGATCAAAATGCCGTTGGTTTACCGGTTAGTGTTTTTGTAAATGTACGCCTAGAAAAACAAATTGAACGGGCATTAGAAAAATTTGAAGAAACCGTGCAAGATTGGTCGGAAGTCATGGAATGCTACTTAATGACGGGTGATTCTGATTATTTACTGCGGGTTGTGGCATCTGACTTAGCTGCTTACGAGCGCTTTTTAATGGATAAACTCACCCGCGTCCCCGGTGTCGCATCAATCAATTCAAGCTTTGCCCTAAAACAAGTGACTTACAAAACGGCTCTACCCATTTAGTTTTCAAGACCTTTTATTAACATAAGTCAACGCGAACCAACAAAATAACGGCTAAAATTAATCCAACAAATTAACCAGAACGTCAAATACATAAGAGGATTATAGTAGTTATTCAAGATTTTCTAGTTCACATGGACGACATCAAAAGCTACCGCGCGCGGCTGACGCAGCAATTCAAATTACAACAACGCATGATACACACTTGCTTTGCTTATATTGCCAAGCAAGCTTAATGGTAGAGCTTTAGGGTTGAAAAAATCTAGGTAACAAAGGGGTACAGCGCATTTTAATATGTATGTAAATTCATCGGCAATGAAGAGCTCAAATATATCAGTTTGGATATGCCTAACAGGATCAGCCCGACCTTAATAGCTACCGGGTCTGGATAAAAACTCGACAACCTGACTTTAATAGGTTTCCGTGCTGATCATTTTAGAAAGCATAACTGGACCTGTTTTCGATTTTCAATGAAGCTAAACGTCAAAGTCAAAAACCATCAACCCTTCCCGCCCACCTTTTAAAAGGCTAACCAATTGAGCACCGGCTTTTTTATGTTCAGGGTGATCTAAATACGTATCACGCGCAGCCATATCTTTGAAATCCATTGTAAAACCATCATCGAAGCCGCGCGATTTGCCTTCAGGGTTTAAATTAGGGCCAAACGATGCATCCACAAGCCCCGGAACAACATCCCGCAAATCATTGAGCATGGTATAAACGGCTTGTTTATCGTCTTTAGAAACATTGGCAAGGAACTTAACAAAAACACAATGGCGGATCATATAAAAATTCCTTCCAATTAATGGGTCCAGGCCCTAAATCTGAATAAACAATAACAAGCCACCAACACAAATTAAAGCAAACCGCATCAAAATCGGTTTGGGGGCAATCACACCGAAGGAAATAGCAACCAACCCAAGCCCAACCTTTGCAAACATTGCTATTGCCATAAAGGGCGACGATCCTAGTTCAATCAGCGCTGGATTGGCAATCATTGCCAACGGTACCAAATAAAGACCGATCCCTAGTGCCATAGATGCACCGGCAACCTTTAACCAGTTTTCTTGAACAATTCCGGCGGCAATAAAGACTGCCCCACAAACAGGTGGCGTTATGGTGCTCAACAAGGCAAACCAAAACACAAACAGGTGGGCCTGAAGTAATGAAATGTCTAATTTTTGAAGGGCAGGTCCTGCAACAGACACGCAAATTACATAAGCGGCTGTTGTTGGGACTTCCATGCCCAGAACCAAACACGCAAGCGCGGTTAAAATTAGCGCAGGCCAAACCATGCCCCCCGACCCAGCCAAAATAAACGAAGTTATTTTGACCCCCAGCCCCGTCATCCCAAGTACGCCAATAACAATGGAAGCACACAGGATGATAGATGCGATCATCGCTATTTGTTTTCCCGCTGTCATGCACATCTTTTCGATACGCCCCAAGGTGCGGCTGAAACCAAAGCTCAGATTTCCATCCACCAACAACAATCCAGCGCTTGCCAAAATCGCTAGGCTTGCAGCAAATTGTGGTGTGTATCCACCAATAAACATGCCCCACAACAATACGCTGAAAGGGATCAGAAAAAATCCAGATGTGATAAGAACTGTTTTTAATTTAGGTGTTTGATCCGCTGATAACCCACTCAAATCATAACGCAACGAAAACGCATTAATGCCAATCCATACCGTCATGAAGTAAAGCAGGGCTGGCAACAGGGCGGCCATCATGATGCCTGTATAGGGAACGCCAGTTAGCTCCACCATCACGAACGCCCCCGCCCCCATTAACGGTGGCATAATTTGCCCACCCGACGATGCAACAGCTTCAACAGCCCCGGCCAAGGCGCGTGGGTACCCTAATTTTGTCATAGCAGGCAACGTAATCGCTCCTGTAGAGGCAACGTTTGCAGAAGCGGAACCTGAAATGGAACCAAAGAAGGCAGATGATAAAACTGAGACTTTGGCCGCCCCACCTTTTAAGCGCCCCGCAGCAGCCGTCGCTAAATTCATAAATCCCTGACCCGCTTCCCCGGCATTTAGAATCGCACCAAATATCACAAAAATCGCGACGATATTGACCGAAACACCGGTTAATTTTCCCCATACCCCACCTTCAGCAATGGTTATGGTGCCTAAAAAACTTTGCAGTGGCATTCCGGGGTGACCAAATTCTCCCGGCAAATATGTGCCCCACAATCCATAAGCTAGCGCCAAGACTGCTACCATCGGCATCGGCCAACCAATAGCCCGGCGGGTCATTTCCAGGACGACGACAATCAAACTACAGGCGACAACCAATTGCAGGTCACCACTTATTGAGCCGTACTGGTCGCCCAAACTGGCTTCATTATAAGCAATATAAAAGCAGACGGCGAAACCGAGTGTGGTTAGGAAAATACCAACTCGACGCTCGAAGGTGTTGCGTGCAGCCAGAATAAGGACCCATGGCAACGCAAGTGCCATGTGCAGGGGGCGACTGATTAAATTTGGAGTTAGGCCTGAAAAAATCAGGCTCAAATGGAACGCCATTGAAACCGCACCAAGGCTACACCAAAAGATGCGTTGCGGGATGGTCATTTCATTCATTTTAAAAATCTTTATTTAATTGTGCTGGTCTTTAAATAAAAATTACCGGAGCCATACATGTGTAAAACTCCGGAAATTTAAATTTACAGCTTCAACTTCGGTTCAAGACCCTAACTCACTTTTGTACATCAGTGATAGCAAAGCCTTTTTCTGCGTAGAACTTTAAAGCACCTGGATGAATTTTGCCTTCGATATTGGCCATTAACTTTTCAGCAACACCATTCCACCATGCAGCAGATGCGCCCATATTTTTCTTTTCTGACCAGTATGTTTTGGTCAACGCATAAGCTGTGTCATCTTCCATACTGGTTGTTGTGTAAGCAACCACGGGAAGGGAGGTTGTTACAATATCGGATTTTTGTCCTGCATATGTTCCAGCAGGAATGACCAAACGGCTGCGTTTTGTTTTCTTAATTTGATCCTCAGATAAGGTTAGAACATTAACACCAGTACCTGCTGCAGCTTCAATGACATTAGGTGCCGGGTATGAACCCGCAGTTACGAAACCATCGATTTGGCCATTTTTAAGGGCAGGAACTGCATTTGATAGCTCAACATTTGCAAGTTTAACTTTACCTTCAAGGCCGAACAGTTTCAGATACTTAGCCCCTTCTTTAGCTCCAAAAGATCCTTTACCAATCAAAATCGTTTTACCTTCCAATCCGGCAAAATCTTTAATGCCACCATCAGAGCGAACAACGAAATGCATGGTTAATGATGGGATTGGGAAAAGGGCACGAATTTCACCAAATTTTGGATTTTCTTTACCCTTAAACATCGCTTTGCCCGCTTTAGCCAATCTGACTAAAGCCGGTGGGGTTGTGAAAACGTAGTTATTAGTTCTTACAGCCGCTTCCATAACGTTTTGCACGGAGCCTTGGCTTTCTTCAACGGTGACAATGATTTCACCTTTTGACCCGGCTTTCATTGCTTCCGCAATTTGCACAGCCATTTGATAATAAGACGATGTCGTTTTTGCTGATTTATAAGTAACGCGGGTTTCGGCTGACGCGATGGATGATATCGCGACAGCACTAATGCTCAGTGCGCCCAATAGGTAATTGAATTTCATGTAAATGCTCCAAAGAATTAATATGTTTAAAAGGGGGTTTCTATTTCCCCCAATACAGTCAGAGAATAATGCAATTTTCTTAAAATGGGAAAACAAAATTCTACCTTCGGCTTTAAAAATTTTTCCATATTATGCACCAAAAAGCCATATTATTTGTTCCACCAATTAATATAATAGAATCTCAAGCTCAAATCCATTTGTGCATAAGGTTAAGAAAACAAATCCACTAAAGTATCAGTTCAACATAGTTATCCGGCTTTTTTAAAGCGCCGCATCATCAAGTTGTTACCCATCAATGGAATTTGGTCCTTAAAGTCTCTGCTGTTATGCGGTTTGAAGGAACCGACATTGTTCAATTGGATGAAGATTGTGCGTTTCATATGACCCCCAAAACAAAGCACACGTTCGTATCGTGCACGGATGACTTCGTAACATTAATAATCTGCACTCCAGCGGACTTGGGCACCGAAGACTGCGACTCAAGCACCGATAATGAAGATGCAGACGTACCTAGCGCCTTTCTGTGTGAAACTCAGAAGATGGCGTATTCGAGTTTCAAGGCCTGCGTAGTTATTTCAGTTACCGGGATTTAGGTATTACCAAAGCCACCAACGGAGCTATTCAGGCTCATATTATACGGGCAGAGAATGTTGTAACGGAACCCAGCGAACGACATTACCATGTCTTAGAAGCCCAGTTTGTCTTCATCTTATAAGGATCAGCTGAAATGCTTTTTGAGGATGGACAATAGTACCAGTTTGAGGCAATCTCTTATTGTTATTAGCTGTCTGAAATCAAACACACATTTGTTTCCTGTTCCGAAGACTTCATGGCACTAGAAGTCTGCCTGCCAAGTTTGAAACGGTTACCAACAAGCAATGCAATTTAAATTGACAAATTTTTTACTATATTAATTAAATACCCTGATTAATAGTTCCTCCAGAAAGGTCAATTTTGAATGGCTTCACCTGTTACACGCGACTGGAAACTTAGTGACCAAGCGTATGAGCGAATATTAGCCAAGATTGTCGATGGGCAATTTCCAGAAAATTCCAAACTGCCCACTGAAATTGAATTATCTAAACAGCTCGAAGTTTCGCGACCTGTCTTGCGCCAAGCTCTCGCTCGATTGCGACAAGATAAAGTTATTTCATCGCGGCAAGGGTCCGGCAGTTTTGTAATGCGATGCCCTGCTTCACAAATGCTTGATTTTGCCCCCGTTGGATCAATTGCAGATATTCAGAGATGTTTTGAATTTCGAGCTACTGTTGAAGGGGCTGGAGCCGCTTTAGCAGCTGAACGACGATCGGAAGAACATTTGGCCCAAATAAAAAATGGTTTAGATGGCCTGCAAAATGCCATCCAGACCAAAGAGCTTGGCGTTGATGCGGATGAACAATTCCATTTAGCAATTGCCGAAGCGACTGAAAACCAGTTTTTTGTCTCAACCCGTAAATCAATGATTACGCATATTCAATTTGGCATGAATTTAACCCGCAATTTATCCTTAACTCGAACATTGGAACGCATGCAAAGTGTTCAGGATGAGCATGAAGCGGTTTACAACGCGATCCAAGACAAGGATCCAGTCAGGGCCCAAGAAAAAATGCAAACCCATATCAATAACGCTCGCTTACGGGTGTTTGAGGGTTAAGTTCACTGCATATATAAAAGACCAAATTAATATAGATAAGTAGACGATATTTGCAGATATTTTAACCGCATAAATTACTCATCTCAACAACATGTTCAGCCATTTTTTCCACATACGCCTTTATAGGAAGATCATTTTCAATAATGTGCTCAATCATCCACATTGATAAAAATGTGTTAAT
>CALJEW010000336.1 GCA_938074585.1 uncultured Rhodospirillales bacterium
TATATCGCGTAAGCGGATTCGCAAGCTATAGACGTCATAACTTGGTAAAAGAACTAATTTTTATATAAAAATTAGATCATTGGATGGGTCTGCGACGTCCCATTGAAATTCTTTAGATAAATCTTCAATATCAAACTGACCAATGCCTGAATCTGCATCTGTAAAGAATTCGACGACGCTTTTAAGGCGAACGTTTTAATCAACTGAGCGCGACGCAAGGCAGTTGTGTCTAAAGGTTAAATATTCGTAGGGGCATGATGTGCAGCGAAGCGCAGTCAATATTGTCGATATCGTCATCAAAAGGCATAGAATTCAATTCATTTACTAAAAGCTCTTAATAGATTAGTTTTACTTAATAGAATTAAAGTAAATACCAAGAAAACTGTCACGTGCGATTGTTACAAACAATGAATAAGGACATAAAATTACAGGTTTTATCCGTCCACTTTGTTATTAGGGGTCGATTCAATCGTGTTTGCGGATTAAAAGAATGAATGGTTCGTTATCATTTAAAAATAGAATACGATGGACGCCCTTATGTTGGTTGGCAACGCCAAGAAAAGGGCATGTCCGTTCAGCAGTCGATCGAAGAAGCTGTAATCCAGTTTTCCGGTGAGCCGGCTTCGTTATTTGTCGCCGGGCGCACAGATAAAGGTGTGCACGCGTTGTATCAATCCGCCCATTTGGATTTGACCAAAGACTGGAGCATCGACCGAGTTCGTGATGCTTTGAATGCGAAACTTCGGCCACATCCGATTTCTATTCTTTCAGCAGAGATCGTTGATGAGGAGTTTCATGCCCGGTTTTCAGCAAAAGAACGGGCTTATATGTACCGAATTACCAATCGCCGCTCGCCGTTGACCGTTGACCGGGGCTTGAGCTGGTGGGTTCCTGTGCCGTTGGATTTAGAACCAATGCGCGATGCGACGGAAGTTTTGCTTGGTAAACATGACTTTTCAACCTTTCGGGCGACCGCTTGCCAAGCTAATTCTCCGGTTAAGACCCTCGATCAATTAGACGTTACGTGGGAAGGCCAAGAAATCCGTATTTATACCCGTGCGCGTTCTTTTTTATATCACCAAGTGCGCAATATAGTAGGTTCATTGAAGATGGTGGGGTCAGGAAAATGGACAAAGGATGACTTGAAAAAGGCATTGGGTGCCAAAGATCGCCGGGCCGGGGGACCAACCGTTCCCGCGGACGGGCTTTATTTAACGAATGTTGTCTATTGATAATGTTTAGGGGTTCCTTTGTATCGGTTGAAGTAACTGTATATTTTTAGGTTATGAGGGATATGAAACTAAGTCTAAAACAACAAAATTCTAAAAATCAAAACAATTCAGAAGCTCCAAATAAGAAGGAATGCGCGGCGCTTATGGGTTGGTTAGCCGTGGCTTTTGGCCTTCTGGGCATATTTACTTTTGGTTTTATTTTTGTCCCCTTAGGCTTTTTGTTTTCTGTACTTGCTTTTTTTCGGGGGCAAGCACTTGGTGGATTTGTCGGGTTACTACTTGCTGTTATGGGGCTGATTACGTCGCCAAAACTTCTTCTTCTGATTGGCATGGCGGCATTCGCTCATTGGTTAGATTGGAGCGAATTTGTTCAGCCGATGTATGATATGATAGGTGAAGGTCCTTCTAAGGGCGAAGATATATAAGTCGCCCTTATACTTAACCGTCTGATCATGAGGGCTATGGTTAAGACCAATAAGAAATCTATAAAAACAATGCTGATTGCCGTTTGAATTGAGATTTCTATCGCCAATTTGACAATGAAGCTAGCGTAAAAAACGTCCATATCAACATCATGACTGACATGCTGTCTGTGAGTTCTGGTGGAATGGCCCTAATTAATTCTAGGGCAACTATACCAATAAAAATCGTATATTTAGGAACTATTACCCAATTATAGGGAACGATAAATTTTATGTATTTGTCATGGCACCCCATTGGTTTGGTTAGTTGTTCCATTAAAACAGGTTAGAACCGCCATGATAAGACATAAACCTAAATTACACTTGCCATATGTTGGCTTAATGGCAAATCCATTTGTTCTGAAAACGTCGTCCTGCCAGAACGGCATAGAATAATGTTGCAACTAGGAAGGTGGCTATGAACGGGCCCCAAAATCTAGCAACGGAAGTATCAAAATAGCTGAAACCAGATTTATCAAACAGGGTCAGACGATAAGCGCCATTCAGCGTCCGAGCCGAGCAGGTCATTCAAATCATTTAGGGACGCCGAAAAAGCCTTGCAATATATGTTCATAAATATCAGCCAAAACTCCAATATCTTTTACCGCAACATTTTCGTCAACCTTATGGGCGGTTGTGTTCTGCAAGCCTAGTTCGGCAACTGGGCTAACGTCTTTAATAAACCGGGCATCTGATGTGCCGCCGGTGGTGCTTAAGTCAGTATCTAATCCGGTAATGGCTTTGATTGATGTTGCAATCAACTCACTCAGTTGGCCGGGTAGAGTTAAAAATGATTCGCCAGAAATCGAAATTGACATGTCCGCCTTTCCTACAATTTTCTGGCGATGGCTTTCCAATAACTTACTTAAACTTGCCCCACTATGCTGGTCGTTAAAGCGGATATTTATACGACCTTCGGCTTTTGCCGGAATTATATTAGTTGCGTCGTTGCCTACATCAATATTGGTAATCTCTAGATTACTGGGCTGGAAATAATCCGTACCCACATCCAAAACCGCATTGTCAACGTCGGCTAAAAAATTCACCAACCGCGGGATCGGGTTGTCGGCTAAATGGGGGTATGCAACGTGGCCTTGAGTACCATAAACGGTAATCGTTGCGTTCATGCTGCCGCGCCGACCAACTTTGGCCATGTCGCCGACTTGATTAATGCTTGTTGGCTCGCCAACCAAGCATTGATCGATAACTTCACCTTTACTTTTTAGCCAATCTAGCATCTTACGCGTGCCATTGATCGCCGGTCCTTCTTCATCGCCGGTAATCAAAAAGCTGATAGATCCGACTAGTGTCCCTTTTGTCTGCTCAATTAAGCGCGATGTTGCTGCAACAAAGCAGGCAATAGCACATTTCATATCGCAGGTGCCACGCCCAAAAAGACGGCCGTCTATAATATTAGCAGCAAAGGGATCAACGGACCAGTCGTCGGTATTCCCAACGGGGACAACATCCGTATGCCCAGCAAAGCAGAAGTTGGGGCTGGCAATGCCATAGCGGGCATACAAATTATCAACATCGGGGGTGCCGTTTTCGCTAAAGGGGAGCCGATGACAAATGAAACCTAAGTTTTCTAAAGCCGTCTGTAGAACATCCAATGCGCCCGCGTCGGTTGGGGTGACGCTGGGGCAACGGATCAACTGTTGGCTAAATTCAATCGGGTCTATTATCATCGGGTTGGCTCCCATGCATTAAGCGAATTAGTCGCGCAACAACTCGTTGATTGATGTTTTAGAGCGAGTTTGTGCGTCAACGCGTTTTACAATAACCGCACAATATAATGAAGGTCCTGGAGTGCCATCGGGAAGAGGCTTGCCGGGCATGGAGCCTGGAACAACAACGGAGTATGCTGGAACCCGACCATAGAAAATCTCACCGGTGGCTCGGTCAATGATTTTGGTTGATGCACTAATGAAAACACCCATTGATAAAACGGAACCGGTTTCAATAATAACACCTTCAACAACTTCAGAACGCGCGCCAATAAAGCAATTGTCTTCAATAATCACAGGATCGGCTTGTAGTGGCTCAAGGACGCCGCCAATGCCTACGCCACCGGATAAGTGAACGTCTTTACCAATTTGTGCGCAAGAACCAACTGTAACCCACGTATCGACCATGGTTCCCGTATCAACATAAGCGCCCAAATTAACAAAACTTGGCATCAAGACAACGCTGGGTGCGATGTAAGCAGAGCGGCGAACAATACTGCCTGGAACAGCGCGGAAACCCGCTTCACGGAAGGCAGCATCACCCATACCATCAAATTTAGATGGAACTTTATCAAACCATGTTGATTCACCCGGCCCGCCAGCAATAGGAGCCATATCAGAAAGTCGGAAAGAAAGCAGAACGGCTTTTTTGAGCCATTGGTTGACAACCCAGCCGTCAGCCTGTTTTTCAGCAACGCGGGCTTTTCCTGAATCCATCATATCTAAAGCCGCGTCAACAGCGTCCCGGACTTCGCCCTTGGTTTTATCGTTGATTTCGTCACGGGCTTCCCATGCGGCATCAATGGCTGTTTGTAGATCTGATGTGCTCATCGTTTTAATGTCCTGTGTTGTGTGCGCAATTGCATCTTAAAAATGATTTCCGGAACATGCGTGACAGGGGGCGATCTGTCAACGTTTGGCTATGGTTTTTGATATGCCAATTTAAACGATGGAGTTTAACCATTCCGTTAGGTCATCAACAATATGATCAATATGATCCCCGCCGGCTCCTTCAACGGCCCAAGCCTCTTCCGTCCGAACCCACACCGTTGTTATCCCAAGCGCCGCTGCAGGGACTAAGTTGCGGGCCATGTCTTCAATCATGACAGCGGATTTGGGGTTGATACTAAAAGTAGAAAGCATCTTCTTGTAAACAACGAGATCGGGCTTTGGAGTGAATTCACAATCAACAATGTCGAATGTGGCATCAAAATGGTGAGTGATTCCTAACTTCTCGGTCACGTTTTTGGCGTGCGCGGTGGAGCCGTTCGTAAAGATGACTTTACGTCCTGGCAATTGCTCAAGTGCTTGATTGAGAACCGGTGAAGGCGCTAGTGGGCTTAAGTCAATGTTGTGGACGTATTCCAAATATTCATTGGCGGGAATGTTGTGAACTTTCATCATCCCACTCAAAGAGGTGCCGTATTCACGGAAAAATAATTTTTGCTTTTTATGAGCGTCGTCCCATTCTAAGTCCAAAACTTGCATAATGTACTCAGTGATTCTCCGATCAACCTGATCAAAAAGCCGAGAAGACGCGGGGTACAGGGTGTTGTCTAGATCAAAAATCCAAGTATCAATAGATTGAAAAGGTGAACTTAAAACGGGTTTTGTGTGATTTTTTTCCATATCCGCATTTGATTGACCATAATCGTCTATTGCAAGCTTAATTTAAAACTTGCCTGATAAAAGAAGCTAAAATAAACAAAAGGCTGAACGCTCGTTATCAGGCCTCAGTTCATAAATGGTGTTGATGAGTACTTATCAGATATTTGGAAGCGAATTGGTTAAATGAGCAAAGATGACTTTGTTAATCCTTTGGGCGATGCGAATGGTCTGTTGAATTGCAATCAAAAGATGATGCGGAAATTTTGCCAAAAGGGATCAGTTGGAGGGTGATATTTCCTGCTCTATGCGATAGGCGTGGGCTGGATAAGTCCCCAAAATACTGACCTCATGAGTGAAAAAGCTCAATTCTTCAAAAGCATTTTTCATGGCTTGATCTTCGGGGTGGCCTTCTACATCCGCATAAAATTGAGCCGCAACAAAACCACCACGCAAATAGCTTTCTAATTTTGTCATGTTGATGCCATTGGTGGCAAACCCGCCCAGGGCTTTATAGAGAGCCGCAGGTAAATTGCGAACCCGAAAAACGAAAGTTGTAACAACAAAGCCTTCGGTCTTTGCGGGGGTTTTAGTTTCTTTAGACATGATAACAAAGCGTGTGGTGTTGTGTTCGGTATCTTCTAAATCCTTCGCCAAAATTGTTAAATCATAAATTTGAGCAGCTAATTTAGAGCTAATGGAAGCTCGGGTTTTATCCTCCCATTCAGCAACATCTTTTGCGGCCCCTGCCGTATCGACGTGATCCACGGGTGTCAGGTCATGGGTTTGATTGAACTTCCGGCATTGGTTCAGGGCATGAATATGACTGTAAACGTGAGTGATATCTTCAAGCACAGCACCTTTTGCGCCAAGCAAATGGTGGTTCACGGGTTGAAAGTGTTCGCCAATAATATGAAGCCCAGAATCGGGAAGTAAGTGGTGGATATCAGCAACCCGCCCGGCGACGGTATTATCAATGGGGATCATTGCTAATGCTGCTCTGCCATCACGCACAGCAGCAAACGCATCTTCAAAGTTCCGGCATGGCAGTGTCGTCATGTTAGGGTAAGCGGCCCGGCACGACATGTCAGAATAGGCACCATGATACCCTTGGAAAGCGATGGTTTGATTTGCGGTTTGGTTGGGACGAGACATGTTTGCTCCGTGACGTTTGTTTTTGGTGCTTACAACCCTGCGGCTTTGATCATTTCACGCGCAACAGCAAGATCACCGGGAGTATCCACACCAAAGGGAACAGTGTCAACGCACGCCGCATCAATCCGCATACCCGCTTCAAGGGCACGCAATTGCTCTAGTTTTTCACGTTGTTCTAAAACACCGGGTTCTAAAGAGACGAAGCGGGTTAGGGCCTCGCGGGTATAGGCATAAAGACCAATGTGATGGTACAAAGGCCCGTCCCCGGTTGGGATCGTCGCTCGGCTGAAATATAAAGCACGGCCGATCGATTGCCCAGGTTTTATCCCAAGCACAGCTTTGACGACGTTGGGGTTGGTTTTTTCTTCTTCATCGGTGATTTCAGTCACTAAAGTTGAAATATCGACGCCATCCGTTTTCAAAGGTTCCAGGCACGCCCGAATGATTTTGGGATCGAGGGTTGGCAAATCACCTTGTACATTGATAATGCAATCGTGGTGACAGTCCGGATCAACAATCTGTAAGGCTTCGAAAATTCGGTCAGACCCGGAAGGATGATCGGGTTTGGTCATTACTGCCCGTCCGCCAGCGTCTTCAATCGTTTGCTTGATGGCGAAATCACCACAGGCCACAACAACAGTGCCTAAATCAGATTCCATGGCACGTCGCCAGCATTGAACGATCATGGGGGCCCCGCTAATATCGGCAAGGGGCTTATCCGGCAAGCGGGTGGATGCCAATCTGGACGGTATAAGAATAATAGGGCGTGTTGGTCTATTCATGCTCAGATAATAGCTTTTAAGAGCGCTCTGTAAATGCTCATATCGATCAGTTTAATCGAGGGATTGCACGATCGGGAACTTGGCGCTAAATTCCGATCTTAATTTGGAGGTTACACTATGCATTTTTCGTTATGGGAAAAATTAGGCTTCGCTCTTTTAACTGCGACTTGGGTCGCATTTGGTGCCAATTATGTTGGCAATACGATTATACACACAGAACCTTTGGCTGAATCAGCCTATAAGATTGAGTTAGAGGCCGCTGAACAAGCGCCTGCAGCCGAGGTGGCAAGTGCTGAGGAAAGCGCGCTGACACTTCTGGCGTCTGCGGATTTAGGGAAAGGTGCAAAAACGTTTAAAAAATGCGCCTCGTGTCATTCGAATACAGATGGGGCAAAACACAAAGTAGGCCCTAATTTGTGGGATGTTGTTGGTCGCGCAAAAGCCAGCGCTGCTGGTTATAAATTCTCTGGTGCTCTAAAAGATAAAGGCGGCGATTGGTCGTTTGCTGATTTGGACCAGTTTTTAGCTAGCCCAAAAGGCTTTGCTAAAGGCACCAAGATGAGCTTTGCAGGACTTAAAAAGGCTAGTGATCGAGCTGCGGTACTAGTTTACTTACAGTCTTTAAGCAAAACGCCGAAGCCTCTGCCTTAAAGTGATTTCTTTTGAGCATTCTTAACTTAGATCCGTATCTTGCTCTAGCAGAGCGAATGGCTGATGCCGTACGCCCTGTATCGATGTCGTATTTTCGATCTGGTTTAGGGATTGATAGTAAGGCTGACGACAGCCCAGTGACGATTGCGGATAAAGAAGCTGAAACGGTGTTGCGCGAAATGATTGAAGCGGCGTTCCCCGATCACGGAATAATTGGTGAAGAACACGGATTCAAAAATACCGATGCTGAATTTGTTTGGGTTTTAGACCCGATCGATGGGACCCAAGCTTTTGCGACGGGAAAACCGTTATTTGGTACGCTAATAGCTTTACTTTATGAAGCTCAGCCACAAATAGGCATTATCGACATGCCCGCATTGGACGAGCGCTGGGTTGGTGTTCGTGGGGAAACAACGCTGTTTAAAGGCAAACCTGCTTCAACGCGTCCGTGCGCTAATTTGAGCGATGCTTGGTTGTATGCCACATCGCCACAAATGTTTATTTCTGAACGCTTCGATAATTTTGAGAACTTGAGAGAGTCATGCCGCCGTGCGGTTTATGGGGCGGAATGCCAAGCTTATGGATTAATGAGCAGCGGCTGGGTAGATGTGGTTTGTGAAGATACTTTAGAACCTTATGATTACGCCGCCCTAATCCCGATTATCGAAGGGGCTGGGGGTGTCATTACCGATTGGGAAGGCAAAAAATTGACCACCCAATCTGAAGGTCACGTGATTGCTGTTGGTGATCCTACACTGCATGAAAAAGCATTGAAAGCGTTGTCTTAAAACTTCAGGTGTCCCTGATTATCAATGACAACGGTTTGTCCCGTTACAA
>CALJEW010000337.1 GCA_938074585.1 uncultured Rhodospirillales bacterium
TTGCTTGAGCCGGCAGACGACTGTGATTTATGCCCGCGCTTGGTTGAGTTTCGATATGCAAATCAAAACAAATACCCAAGTTTTGCAAATGCGCCAGTGCCTTCGTTTGGTGATATTGAGTCAGAGCTTCTGATTGTAGGATTGGCGCCAGGCTTAAAGGGTGCAAATCAAACGGGTCGGCCTTTCACCGGGGATTATGCGGGTGAGTTATTGTATCCAACATTGGTTAAATTTGGCTTGGCTGTCGGCCGGTTTGGTGCAAATGCAGATGATGGTATGAAACTGATGAATTGCCGGATAACTAATGCGGTTCGCTGTGTGCCGCCACAAAACAAACCAACAGGTCCAGAAGCAGCTACTTGCCGCCCTTATTTAATTAGCGAAATCGATCAAATGACAAAGTTGAAGGTCATTCTGGCTTTAGGAGGAATGGCCCATGCAGCTGTATTAACTACCTTTTCTGAGCGTAAAAAGGACTTTAAATTTGGCCATCAAGCACAGCATACTTTATCAAATGGGCTGGTTTTGAAAGATAGCTATCATTGTTCGCGCTACAATACGAACACGGGTGTTTTAACAACTGAAATGTTTGAGGCCGTATTTAAAGAAATTAATCTTTGTTTGAAATATAAGGTAAAGGAATGCGAACTATGACGATAGAAATCGTCAATCTGAACAATGTTTGGAAAACCCATAACCGCGAGCTCAAAGAGCGTCAGGCTGAGATAAATCGTGTTAGGTTTGGTCTAACAAAGGCTGAAAAACGCAAAACTAAGCTTGAAACACGGCATCAAGAGAAGGAATTGTCTGCGAAACAGCTAGTTAAAGACGGCTCAGATGTAACTTAATCTGTTTTAATGGTCGAGATCGTTTTCGCCTGTTTCAGGATCAAGCATCTTATGCATATGAACAATTACATACTTGGTTGATGCTTCATCTTCATTAGCTTGGCTTGCACCTTGTCATGCTGCTAATGCCAGCGCATAGTTAGGATAATTAAAATAATATCGAGATAATCCTTATCAACAAAATGCTTTCATTGGGGGGCAGAAACTGCTCCGCCAAAGACTAAATGTAATAAAGGTTTATCCATAATGACCTTTTGTTTTCGTTTCAAATTGCATGACGACACTAACTTTGTTCGCGCATCAGCCTAGCTTTCTGGCGATCCCAGTCCTGCTTTTTTAAGGCTTCGCGTTTGTCTTGTCTCTTTTTCCCCTCGCCTAAGCCCAACTGAACTTTGGCCAACCCACGATCGTTAAAATAAATCGATAGAGGAATTAAGCTCATGCCTTTGCGATGAATGGCTTCAATCATTTTGTCCAATTCACGCGCATGTAACAATAATTTACGCGGGCGGCGCGGCTCATGATTAAAAACACCGCTGTTGTATTCTGGAATGTGAGCATTTTGCAAAAACAATTCATTGTTTCTTTCGCCTGCAAAGCTCTCACCAATGCTGGCCCGGCCCAAACGTAAAGATTTTACCTCCGTACCTGTTAGCATAATTCCTGCTTCTAGGGTATCGATGATGTTGTAGTCAAAACGCGCGCGCCGGTTCTGAGCAACGCTATTACCGGATTGTTTTTTTTTATTTTTACCAGCCATCGGCTTGCTCTATGTCCACCTTGCGCAAATACGTTATCACAAACGATATAGCTTGTTCCGGGTTTGCTCTAGTTGATCAGTCCAAGACTCGTCATCGCGCTCCGAACAGCTATTTTGCTGTCTTCTGAGATTGGGCAAATCGGTAAACGTGTTTCACCATTGCACTTTCCTAAAAGCATAGCTGCATACTTAACCGGTCCAGGGCTAGTTTCACAAAACATTGCGTCATGCAAAGGCGCTAAACGCTTTTGCAAATCCATACATGTTTTTAAGTCACCTTCACGCCATGCACGCTGCATATCAGAGCACATACGGGGTGCAACGTTCGCGGTCACAGAAATACAACCAACTCCACCCGCAGCCAAATAAGGAACGGCTGTCGCGTCTTCGCCCGTTAGCAGGCAAAAGTCACCTTCAATTGCAATGTCATGCAATGTCGGGCGGGCTAAATCTGCCGTGGCATCTTTTACGCCAACAATATTTTTAAGCTTTGCCAGTTTCACCATCGTATCGACAGATATATCCACAACAGAGCGGCCGGGTACATTGTAAACAATGATTGGAATATCTGTTGCATCATGAATGGCTTTGAAATGCGCATACAAACCAGCCTGGCTTGGCTTGTTGTAATATGGGGCAACGATGAGTGCCGCATCAGCGCCTGCTTTTTTTGCATGCTGCGTCAATAAAATAGCTTCATCCGTTGAATTAGACCCTGTTCCTGCAATAACAGGTACCCGCCCATTCGTAACTTCGACACACATTTCAGTAACGCGCATGTGCTCATCATGGCTTAAGGTTGGCGTCTCGCCTGTTGTTCCCGCAGGTACAAGAGCGTTTGATCCTTCAGAGATTTGCCATTCAATAAACGATTTAAAGCCAGCTTCGTCCACTTTACCATCTGTAAACGGGGTGAGAAGTGCGGGCATTGACCCATAAAACATAGCCGGCTCCTTTAATTATTATATAGTTACGGCTCGGGAACATACGCCTCCATAGCGGGTGCGGCAAGAATTTCAACGGACTTTATTAAGAAATCTCGTACCTTCTTGTTTCTTTAACACATCCGGGTCTATGTTTTGTTACTATTTAAGGTCGTTTGACCAAGGGGGGGGTCCTGAAGCACTGGTTTAAATACGTAATTGTTTCTCTGGCTGTGGGATATATTGGGTCTGGAATTAAGGCTCCGGCCTTGGCTTTAATTGATGGGGAACAAGTGTCGTTTCGCAATGCTGTTAAAGCGATAAAAGCAAAACACTGGAAAACAACGGGTCGACTTTCCAAACGGATTAAATCTCCGTTGGCGCGAAAGTATTTGGCATGGTCGGTACTGACCAAAACAAGCCCTGTTTCATCGTTCAAGTTAATTGATGAATTTCTAATTCAAAATCCCGAATGGCCCTTGCGGCACCGGCTGTTGCGCCGGGCTGAAGGATTGATGAAACTGGGCATGTCGCCCAATCAAATTATTTCATGGTATGGGGCGCGGACCCCTATTAGTGCGACGGGTCGTGGGCGTTTAGCAGGGGCTTTATTAGCGCTGGGCCAGGAAGATAAAGCTGTTAAAATCATTCGCCATACTTGGGTTAACAATAACTTCCCACGAGTTGAAGAGCGCAATTTTTACAAAAAATTCCATAAATATGTAACCGGCCAAGATCATATTCTACGGCTTGATCGCTTAGTTTGGGAAGGTAAGCACGGTGCCGCTCGCAGGATGCTATCGAAAGTACCAAAAGCATGGGTCGCACTTGCTCAGGCGCGCATTCACTTACGGGCTCGTAGTGGTAATGTTGACAGCCTTATTAAAAAAGTTCCCCCGTCCCTTAAAAACCACCCAGGCCTTGCTTTTGAGCGCCTACGTTGGCGCCGTCGAAAAGGCAAAGACAATGCGTTTGAGATTTTAGATAATTTACCAAATAATCTAGCCCGTCCTGATATCTGGTGGCCAGAACGGGCCACCTTGGCCCGGCGTGCTTTATCGAAAGGGTTGATTACCACAGCATATCGCGGGGTCAGCAATCACGGCCTAAAGAAAGGCGCTAAATATGCTGAAGCAGAATGGATGGCGGGTTGGATCTCGTTACGGTTCTTAAACGAGTTTGACGCAGCTTTTTTACATTTTAAGCGTATGTACAAGGCCGTAAATTTCCCCATTAGCC
>CALJEW010000338.1 GCA_938074585.1 uncultured Rhodospirillales bacterium
TTTCCCTAAGTTGCGTATGTGCAGATTTACAGACGTAGTTCATCTAAAGTTCGATCCCATCCCACACTGAAATATTGATAATCAATCGCGGATCATTAAAAGCGTTTATAGAGGTAGCGCTTCCTGTTTCATTCTCAAGACGCACGGCAAAACCTGGTCTTGTATCAGTCAATTCATTTATCTCATCCAACTTGGCTACAAACGGGGCCATGGTTTCTGATACCAAGTCATCAAGAGCCATCGCTATTTCGATTTGTGCAAGATGGTATTTACTCATTGCTGTTACCTACCAAGGAAGTTCCGAACCGTCGTAATTATAGAATCTCCCTGTGCTTTCGAAAGTCAAGTCTTCGACAACACGGAGCATTCCAGCGACACTTACTTCGGCTGTAATATCAGCGCTTTCGCCTCCCATGTCGGTTTGGACCCAACCGGGGTGGACAACGCAGATGGCAATGTGTTGGTCTGTTAAATCATTAGTTAAACATTTCATCACCTGATTTAAAGCTGCCTTGGATGACTTATAAATATAATTCCCACCACCCGTATTCCGTCCAATACTACCCATAATCGACGAGACCGTAATCATTTTTTTTTGCTCAGATTTTAATACGTTTGGTAAAAAAGCTGTGCAGATTTTAAGGGGCGAAAATACGTTTGTTTCAAAAACTTTCATCCATTCATGATAATCAACATCATCGAAAGTATAGCCCTTAGGGCCAAAAATTCCGGCACTATTGAGCAAGATATCAATCGCTACGCCTTCTAAATCTTTAGCTAAACGCGTAATGGAATAGGGGTCGGTAACATCTAAACCATGAATTTCAATATCACCCTCAACCCGCGCTAAATCACCAAGGCCAAATGGGTTACGGCACGTGGCAAGAACTTTCCAACCCCCAGCCGCATATTGACGGACAAACTCTAAGCCAATTCCCCGATTGGCACCGGTAATCATTACTGTTGGCACTTCATTTACCTTTTTATAAAATTATATTAGTTTAAACGTTCAATAGTAACCGCCGTCGCTTCGCCGCCACCAATACACAAACTGGCAATGCCCTTGGTCAGGTCATACTTCCGAAGGGCGTTCAGTAACGTCACAATAATTCGCGCGCCAGAAGCGCCAACCGGATGACCCAACGCACAGGCCCCGCCATGGACGTTTACTTTATCATGAGGGATATCTAAATCGCGCATTGCCGCCATGGCAACAACCGCAAATGCTTCGTTGATTTCAAACAAATCAACATCACCCACAGACCAGCCAGTTTTTGTTAATACTTTTTCAATCGACCCAATAGGCGCTGTTGTGAACAAACTGGGTTCTTGGGAATGTGTTGCATGCGCATGAATGATAGCTAACGGGTCGTGACCACGTTTTTCAGCTTCAGACCTGCGCATCAAAACCAAAGCCGCTGCACCATCTGAAATCGAGCTTGAATTAGCAGCTGTTACGGTGCCACCTTTTCGGAATGCCGCGCGAAGTGTTGGAATTTTATCAATGTTCGCATTAAAAGGCTGTTCGTCTGTGCTCACAATTTTATCACCACGGCGGGTCGATACAGTAACCGCTTTAATTTCAGGGGCGAAGGTTCCGTCTTCAACTGCTTTTTTTGCGCGAGTTAGAGATTCAACAGCGAATGCGTCTTGGGCTTCGCGGGTGAACTGATAGTGCTCTGCTGTGTCTTCAGCGAACGTTCCCATCAATCGCCCTTCGTCATAGGCATCTTCAAGGCCATCGATGAACATGTGATCTTTAGCGACATCCCCATGACCCAACCGATAACCCTTCCGCGCATTGGGAAGTAAGTACGGTGCGTTTGTCATACTTTCCATACCACCCGCTACCATAATATCGTGCGACCCAGCCAAAATATTATCGTGTGCTAACATGGTTGCTTTCATGGCAGAACCACACATTTTAGAAATGGTTGTCGACCCCGTTGACCATGGAAGGCCAGCATTGTGAGCGGCTTGGCGAGCCGGGGCTTGTTTGACGCCTGCAAACAAGCATAAGCCCATAATCATATATTGAACCTGATCTGGTGCCACACCGCTACGTTCTAACGCAGCCCGAATGGCAATACCACCCAATTCAGGCGCACTGACATCGCTTAACTCACCTTGAAATCCACCCATCGGAGTTCGAGCTGCGCCCACTATTACAATCGGATCAGATTGGGTCATTACTTAATCACTTTCATACCAGGCCTGTAAGGCATTTCACTTTAATTTATGTACTATTTAAACATTTTAGAAATTAGAATCAAAATCGAAATGTCGTAAACGATGACAAGTCCACGGGCCGCATACGTCCACTTCTTACTTGAGCAATTTGTAGAGCAACGCCAGAGGGAAATACTAATCCAAACGCTAAAAGGTATAGTTATCAGTACCAGTAAAGCGGCACCGGTTGCTAGCCCTACAATTCCGGTATCAAGCGACGTGGGGGCGATAGCAAAGCCTAAAACCATAGCAACTATCATAAACCCGACAGAACAGCCAAGAATCACACCATGACCTCCTAAAAACCAGCCCCAAAAGACTTTCCACAAACGCTCATCACCCCGCCACGACCGTTTCCACGACGGCTCAGGCTCTTCTTCGAACGGTGCATTTAAATCTATATACATGGGGGTTGGTGCGCTCATGTGGTTTCTTCAAACAGTTCACGGCCAATTAACCAGCGCCGAATTTCGGATGTACCTGCGCCAATTTCATAAAGCTTAGCATCACGCAACAATCGTCCGGTTGGGGTTTCATTGGTGTATCCTGCACCGCCTAAACATTGAATCGCTTCTAGGGCCATCCATGTCGCTTTTTCGCCTGCGTATAAAATAGCGCCAGCAGCATCTTTACGCGCGGTCTCCCCCCGGTCACAGGCTGCTGCCACCGCATAGACATACGCCTTGCAGGCGTTCATAGTCGTATACATATCGGCTATTTTACCTTGCATCAGCTGGAAAGAACCAATGGGTTCACCAAACTGTTTGCGATCATGAATAAAAGGCAAAACCACATCCATACAGGCCTGCATGATACCTATAGGCCCGGCAGCTAAAACGGAGCGTTCATAATCTAACCCGCTCATCAAAACGTTTACACCGCGTCCAACGCCGCCCAAGACGTTTTCTTCTGGGACTTCGCAATTAACGAAAACAAGCTCGCATGTGTTGGAACCGCGCATGCCTAATTTGTCTAATTTTTGCGAGGTTGAGAATCCCTTAAACTCCTTTTCAATCAAAAAGGCAGTAATGCCGCGCGATCCAGCCGAAGGGTCGGTTTTCGCATAGACCACCAACGTATCGGCATCGGGGCCATTGGTGATCCACATTTTGGTACCGTTTAAAACGTAACGATCACCCTTTTTAACGGCCTGCAATTTCATCGAGACAACATCAGATCCGGCGTTGGGCTCGCTCATAGCTAAGGCACCCACATGTTCGCCCGTAATCAATTTTGGCAAATACTTATCTTTTTGCGCATCGTTGCCGTTTCGGGAAATCTGATTAACGCATAAATTAGAATGTGCGCCATAGCTCAAACCTACCGACGCTGAAGCACGGCTGATTTCTTCAACAGCAATGCAATGCTCTAAGTAACCCATATTGGCACCGCCGTATTTTTCATCAACAGTAATTCCAAGAACACCCAAATCGCCCATTTTACGCCACAACGCCATAGGAAACTCATTTAATTGATCAATGCTATGAGCACGAGGTGCAATTTCGTCTTCTGAAAAAGAACGAACGGAAGCGCGCAACATGTCGGCCTCTTCGCTGTGGCCAAAATTCAAACTGGG
>CALJEW010000339.1 GCA_938074585.1 uncultured Rhodospirillales bacterium
GGGTCAGCCCAAATTTCATACAACGTCTTTTCCGGTCCAATACCAGCAAAAGCTAGCGCAACAGCTATGTTTACGTTTGCAGGAAACATTGAAGCCGCTTCAGCAACACTCCCTGAGTACAACATTTGAGGTTCCGTTAAGGTATCCAAATCAAAGCCCTGCTCGACAACAAATTTAGCATCACGTAAAGATTTAGGTGGTTTATTGGTTTTCATAACAACGGAATGGATGGTCCCATATGAGGCGGCGCGGACCGCGTCCAAACCCACAATAGCCCCAGTTGGGATAACAATCTTGGTGTTATGCTTACGGGCCAAATCAAGCAGGTCCATGCGAAGTAATAACGATGTAATGCTAAGCGGCATAAAAATGCGGCCCGCATTTAGGGTAGATTCGCAAAGTTCTACAAAAAAATCAGGCGGTGCGCATTCAACAACAACATCTGCAACCCCGGCCAACTCTGTTAGCGTCAAAACCGGTGGAGGATTGTGAAAATCCGCTACACGGCTTTTAGCCCGCTCAACATTTGCAGCAGAAACCGCTGCTAATTCAAGTCCATCTACCCCGCGATCAAGCCATTTAGCTACCGGCATTCCGACTGCACCCAGCCCCGCTAGGGCTACTTTTAATGTCATTTTCTACGTCCTGTATCTATTGTATTTCCAAGTAGCGCTACACATTCGCCCTCGCGCTTATCAAGTTCAGATAAAGTTTCGGAAATATCGATTTGTTGCTGGCGCAAAGCCTGTTGACGCTGTCGTATCATTTCTAAAAATTTATATAATTGAGAGCTCTCTGTAGCATCAACATCATAAAGGTTTATGAGCCCCTGTATTTCCTCTATCGAAAACCCCAAACGCTTGCCCCGCATAATCAACCGCAATCGAACATGATCACGAGAGCCATAAATACGGCGCTGACCTTCACGTTTTGGTGACAAAAGGTTTTTATCTTCGTAATAACGAATGGTCCGTGTTGTAACCTTAAATTCACGCGCCAGATCGGTAATTGAATATAAAGGTTCCATAAATATAGAATACAAAAAGCTAACGTTCACGTAAAGTAAAGGTAATCAAAGTTTGGAAGTAAAACCAGTGTGGCGAACCTAAAAAGACGAAAAATCCAACCCAATCTGTAATCGTCGTAATAAAAACGCTCGCTGCAATTACGGGGTCAATATAATTGCGGTCCAAAAATTGAAATTTTTGTCACTTCTAAGCTCGCTGTAGTCATATTTATGTTCATAACCATCGCTATCACAGCGCCCAAAGCGGGGCTGTCAAACCAGGCCAAAGCCACCCCACAAGCTATATACATGAGTAGGGGCTCAATTTAAGCCATTTTAGCCTTGGCATTGCGTCCGACTGAAGCAAAGATAAAAATTTTAATATAGAGGCAAACAAAAAGTAAAATTAATAACTCGATATTATGAGAATAGCTCAAAAGTTAAAAATATTAATTATTAATCGCTCGATTTTTCATCATTAAGTCAACGCTTTGCAACATAATTAAATCATTTCAAACATTGCATTATTCCTTGTCCGTATTTTTTAGAGCCAATCCGCGCTAAGATCGTTTCAATGCCTTATAATGTCGTGTAGATTTACAATAATTTATATTTACCAAAAGGTTTTCTCGATGATCCGCTCGTTTTCATACGTTTTTATATGCACTTTTTTTCTTTGCCAACCCACATGGGCTCAAAGCTTTTTTACTTCAGATAATTATTGGAACGGGAAAACGGCCTATGAAAAAGCTGACTATGATACAGCTTTTAAATTATGGGAAGAATCTGCAAATCAAGGAGACGGTGCCGCACAGGGTTTTGTGGCTGCTCTATATCATGGTGGGCAGGGTATAGAAAAAGACTATCAAAAAGCTATGGTATGGTACAAGAAAGCCGCACTTCAAGGCATCGCTCAAGCCCAATTAGGGATTGGCAGCCTGTATGGAGATGGCAAAGGTGTTGAAAAAGACAACGTTAAAGCTCGGATGTGGTTTAGCATCTCTTTGCACAATGGCAATGAACGCGCCGATCAATATGTGAAACGTATTGCCCATCGTATGACGGAAGATGAAATCAAAAAA
The DNA here is from genome assembly GCA_938074585.1 of uncultured Rhodospirillales bacterium. Classification (GTDB taxonomy): domain Bacteria; phylum Pseudomonadota; class Alphaproteobacteria; order Rhodospirillales; family Casp-alpha2; genus JABMNT01. Next base: position 2,089 of record CALJEW010000339.1, read on the forward strand.
GCCGATGATATGGCTTTAGCATGGGTTAAAGCCAATCCAAAACCAAAACCAAAACCAATCACAAAGAAGAAATCCTCACCAAAGGCAACTGTACAAACCACCAACCCAATGGATAAAAGTGACCTTGAATTAAAGCTAACCGCAGTTAAAGACATGTTGGCAAAAGGCTTGATTTCCAAAAACGAAGCCGCTGCTAAAAGAAAACAAATATTGGATCAATTTTAAAAAAGTATTTAATTGTCGCAAGACTTAATAAACCATCAAATTTATTTATTTTTATTATGAATGACTTAGAAGCAAAAAAAGAAAACCTGTTCGGTAATCAAGTCTTGCTCGAAACTCCCATGTTTCCCTAAGGCAAGATTGATGAAAAATTAACCTAAACCCCTTTTCAACTTTGTCATTGACAAGTGTGAGCTCGGAATATTGTCGCTCAGCAGTATGGGTGAATGTTTTTGCCTTACAGAGTAAGAACGCAAACAGTTTATAAAAATCGTTAAAGATCGTAAGGGAACACGCGTGCCAGTTTGTGTTATTGTTAATGAGTCATCAAGCGATACCCTCGCTCAGTTAGCAAAGCATGGTGTTGACTATATGTTTACAACGGGCTCCAAATTCCATCCACACGGGGCGGATGGAATTTACTGTGACGTCAAATATATAGCTGACGCAAATAATTTACCGGTTATGGTCCATGATCGGGGTGCTGGGATTAAA
>CALJEW010000340.1 GCA_938074585.1 uncultured Rhodospirillales bacterium
GATCATTGGCCCGATTGGACACCGTTTTCATATCCGTTTAATTTAACCGGGCAACCTGCCTGTAGCGTGCCGTGTGGGTTTACAAAAGCCGGACTTCCTGCTGGGTTGCAAATCGTAGGGCCGATGCATTCTGACCTATTAGTAATGCGAGCCGCTGCTGCTTATGAAGCTGCTCAGCCGTTTATAATGCCAAAGCACCCCCAAACACCTTAAGTGTGTTAGGGCTGTGATAAGAGTTAGTTTTATAGATCGGGGCTTTTCGATGTCCAATCCGTTGCGGCCTCGTAGGCTTGTGCCGCACGGTACAGCGTCTGTTCGTCGAACGGTCGGCCTACCAATTGGAACGATACTGGCAAATTAGGCCCAGTAAATCCGCATGGCACACTAATGCCTGGCAAGCCTAAGTAGTTGATCGGTCGGGTGCAACGGCCCAATAAATTGGTCATTGCAAAAAAGTTTTCACTTTGTGCATTCCCGGCTTCAGCTGAAGTTGGAAGTGGTATTGGAATGACGGGCGTGTGCAAAACGTCAACGTGATCAAATACAGCTGCTGCAAAATCAGCCAAAATCTTTGCCCGGCCGTTCAATGCTTCCAAATACTGTATGGCCGGCATTAAGAAACCCGGCGCAAATCGATTGCGGGTTTGTTCCCCGTACTCATGCCAACGATTTTTAAGCCAATCCTGATGTATGCCTACGCCTTCCGTTGTTGTCATTAGTCCACACAAAGCATTGCTCTCTGCAATGGTATCGGGCATTTTTACTGGGACCAAAATAGCGCCTTGGGCTTCCAAAATATTTAAGCTTTCTCTTACCAAGCGCTCGACATTTGAATCCGTATCGTCATAAAAATAATTTTCAGGAATACCAACTTTCAGGCCTTTAATGCCGCCGTCGATGTTGTCCATATAATTGGGGACAGGGAGCGCGGATGATGTTGTATCATTTTCATCTTGCCCAGCGATGGCACGCATCATTAGAGCGTTGTCTTTAACGGTCCGGGTTAGAGGCCCGATTGTATCCAACGAGTGGGAAAGGGGCATGGCCCCATAGCGGCTAACGCGGCCATAGGTTGGCTTCATACCAACCAATCCACAAGCTGCAGCAGGAACGCGAATCGAACCCCCGGTATCGGAACCCAAAGCCCCATATACAATCCGTGCAGAAACAGATGAGGCTGAACCGCTGGACGATCCGCCAGTGATGTGCCCAGTGTTCCATGGGTTTTTAGGGGTCGGTACAACATCGTTATGGCCGGTTATGCCTAATGCAAATTCAACCATATTTAATCGCGCGATATCCAATGCGCCCGCGTCATCTAACCGGCTGAGTGCGGTCGATGTATGGTCAGGTACAAAATTTTCACGAATTTTTGATCCGCAACCGCTTTTCCGCCCAGCCCGATAATACATGTCTTTATGAGCAAGGGGCACACCCAATAAAGGGGCGGGGTTGCCTGTGGTTTTGCGTTTTTCGTCTGCGGCCTGGGCATCAGAGCGAGCTTGATCCGTTAAAATTTCAGCTGCACAATCGAGTACAGGGTTTAACTTTTCCATACGCGCCAAACAGGCGTCAGTCACTTCAACAGATGAAACGTCCCCATTGGTTAAGGCAACGGCAACGTCGTGCAGACTTAAGTTTGTGATTTCCGCACTCATTTTTTTAAACTTTCTGGTGCGAGTTCATGCAGCAGCGAAAAAAACTGACTGGGCTCGCGCTCGAACATTGTGTCTGTTGCTGTCCGGCTTACCGCATCGCAAAAGCTTTGAGTCGTATTTGCCGTGTGAAATAGTTGATCTTCGGTCCGCTCTAAGCTGTTAAACCGTTTTAACCAGCTTGAAGCGTTATTTGTATTTTTGTTTTCCATATGATCCATCCTTATCTGTGTTTATACTAATCAGGTGATAGAATTTGGTAAAGACAGGAAGTTACAAATGGATGTGATTGACCGGGTTTTGGCGTTTTGGTTTGAGGATGGTTTTGATAAACGGCGCAAAGCGTGGTTTGCGAAGAACGCTGATTTTGATGCCGAAATCAGAACACAATTTTGGGATGATGTGGAGAAGGCATCTAAGGGGGAGTTCGATAAATTTTCTGAAACGCCCAAAGGTGCATTGGCTTTAATGATCTTTCTGGATCAATTTCCACGCAATATATTTAGGGAAGACCCCAAAGCCTTTGCCACAGATGCAAAGGCTTTAAAAATTTCAAAACAGGCCATTGCTAACGGTTTGGATGCGAATTTAAGTATTGTTCAGAAAATCTTTTTCTATTTACCGTTTGAACATAGCGAAAATATGGATGATCAAAACCAGGCTGTTGAATTGTGCCAAGCATTAGGGGATGAGGATTATTTGAAATACGCCATTGCACATCGTGATGTGATCGAAAAATTTGATCGTTTTCCACACCGAAACAAGGTGCTTGGGAGAGTATCAACGGCGGATGAAATCGAATTTCTATTACGTTTTGGATCGTTTTGATGGATGATATGAGAACGATCAGTTGATTATTTATTGGGGAAGGTATTCAATATGAAGCGTCTTAATTTTATGTGCAACCCTTTCTGGCTGTGCAACAAAATAGGATGCGAAGATAGGACCTCGTGCTTTGGCGGAGGGAGCGGGTTTCGAACCTGCTCACTTATTAATATCAATTTGTACCGTTGTTGATGAATCTTTAACTTCGAACAT
>CALJEW010000341.1 GCA_938074585.1 uncultured Rhodospirillales bacterium
GTATATTCTGCCACCATGGACCATAGAACCTACCATGAAGCTTAAAGCTAGTATTACTAAAGATACGATAGAGATGCTTATTGGTGAACATTGATAAATGCTTCTCGTCGTCATCAATATCTACATTCCTGAGTGTCTTAAGCAGTGCATCCATACCCTCATCATTCAGATTTAGATCAATCACAGCAGCTTCAAGGTGATGATTGATGTGCTTTAGCTGCTCTCTAGCCTCCAAGGTGAATGGATCGTCCTTGTAGCTGATAAACTTCTTGTTTGTATCTTTAAACCTAATAATCTCCCTCTCCTGATTAACCTCCAGCATCCATGGCTTAAGATTGAACTTGTCAAATAATTGTATGAGCTTCTTTGTTGACCTCATACGGGACCAGAAGCTTTTACCTGTCTCTCTATCGAAGAAGCCTAGTTGGTCATCAATCAGGTTCAATCTAAGCAGACCGGGAATCACCTTGGTGACGCCCCCCACATGGCTTAGGATTTATGACCCACCCCCTATATAGACATGCCTTTCACTACACAGCCTGTTTCTTGGGTCGCGTATAGTTATAGGAACGGTGTGTCTAATACTTTGCCGTCTGGCATTAATACCATCGCCAACCCAATTTGATCACCAATAATCCTGTGTCCACTTTTATCCTTTAGAGCAACCAGGAAAAATGACGCATTCAAACCTTCTGCCACAAGCTCAAGCTGGACAGAGGGGAGGCCTGATAGTGTTGCTAATTCTGCTGTAGGTCCCAAAACACTCAGGCCGATAATTAACGATAGAGAAAAGTGTTTCATTAAGCGATTTTCCTTATATTTCCCATTTCTTATATATCTAACTAATACCATAAATTTTTGAAAAAATTTAGAAAACACCAATTCTTATTTGGTTTGTTTATCTTGTGCGAAACGAGAAAACTCGGCATAATTTTTTACAAGGGTGCGGCTGGAGACACCCAATTATAAAATTAGACTTTGGGGAAATAATATGAGTAGCACGCCATCCGAGCTATTATTAAGTTGGTTGTTGGGTCGTCTGCCGGACGCTTCGAAAGGCTGGTTTGAAGGCCAGCTGAGCAAAATAAAAGATGATCCTACCAAAAAAGCTTTTGATATGTGTTTTGCTATGGTTCCTCGGAGATTAGGCAAAGATGACCTGGCCTTGTCAAACGATGAACTGGCCGCAGCAGATGCAAGCCGCACAGGTTGGAGCCCCCGTTACTGGAGCATAGATGTTGCTGCCCGCATTTATCTTCTCATTGATATTTCAAAAGACAATACAGTACCTTTTGTTGAGCGCTTTAAACAATTGCATCGTACGGCCGATGTCGGAGAATTATTGGCACTATATAATGGCTTGCCGCTTTATGCAAAACCAGGAGTATTGGTTGGATTGGCAGCCGATGGATTACGAACAAATATAAAAGCTGAATTTCAAGCGGTCTCGCATCAAAACCCGTTTCCTGCTGAACAATTTTCAGAAAATCCATGGAACAACATGATACTGAAGGCTCTGTTCATTGGAGTTATGTTAGAACCTATTCAAGGTATTGATAAGCGGGCTAACCCTGAACTTGCGCGTATCCTTCGAGATTATGCGCACGAGCGCTGGGCTGCGGACCGGTTTGTGTCTCCTGAATTATGGCGTTGTATTGGGCCGTTTGCAGAAGGGGTGTTTCTTGATGATTTCCAAAGGGTCATAGATCATGGTAATGACACTGAAAAGAAGGCTGTTGCCTTAGCTTTGATGTCAGCTCCACCATCTGAAGGTAAAAATAAACTGTGCGTACAATTGGCTGAATTTGACGCAGCCTTAGCGCAAAATGAATTAACATGGGCCACAATTGCCGACGAAATGCTCGACAATTCACTGGCTGTTACTCGTAAAATAAATTTTGAAGTGGAACTAAAAAGATGATGTTCATCGATTCTCATGCCCATATGTTATCACGTACGACCGATGATTATGAAGCAATGGCTTCTGCTGGTGTCGTGGCTGTTATTGAACCCGCATTCTGGCTTGGTCAACCCAGGACCCATGTGGCGACATATATTGACTATTTATCTTCGATTGTTGGCTTTGAGCGGTTTCGGGCGGGCCAATTTGGCATCCGTCATTACTGTACAATTGGCCTTAATTCAAAAGAAGCCAATAATGAAGAGTTAGCAGAAGGGGTGATGGATATTCTTCCCCGTTTCGCAATGAAAGATGGCGTCGTAGCTATTGGCGAAATTGGTTACGATGACCAAACTGAATTAGAAGATAAATACTTTCGGTTACAAGTCGATTTGGCGATTGAGCTTGATTTACCCATCATGATCCATACACCACATCGCGACAAAAAAAGAGGCACAACCCTTTCGATGGATGTGTGTGAAGAGCATGGCATCGATCCTTCTAAGGTGATCATTGATCACAATAATGAAGAAACCGTCCGCGAAGTGTTGGATCGTGGCTATTGGGCCGGCTTCTCTATATACCCAAGTACCAAAATGGGTACCGAACGGATGGTTGATTTGCTTCAAGAATACGGACCGGAACGGATCATCGTCGATTCTGCTTGCGATTGGGGGATTTCAGAACCTTTAGCTGTCGCAAAAACGGCAATGCTTGCTGAACAAAAAGGCGTCGATAAAGAAGCTATTCGTCTGGTTTGTTACCAAAACGCACTTGATGCCTATGGTCAAAGTGGACAAATGAAAGAAGAAGATTGGTTAAACCCACCGGCGATTGATCAGCGGACCGTATTTGAAGGAAACTCCATTCTTCGGGGTCAGCGCGAACCGCGGGTTGAACAGCCTAAATCAAGGCTCAATATGGATGATCTGATCATCGAATAAGCTGATACGGATTCGAGACCACACAGGTATGACTAAATTAGTTGGCATTGTCATCGGGCTGGTCCTATTTATTACGCTCCCATTTTTTATATTTGGAGAGCAAATAGAGCAGGTATTTGCCGGCGACGGGGTTGCATCTTGGCTACAAGACTTTGGTGAATATGCTTGGGCCGCGGCTATTGGTTTGCTTGTCGCTGATTTAGCAATCCCCGTTCCAACGACGGCAGTTATGGCCGCTTTGGGCATGGTCTATGGGCCGGTTTTAGGTGGCATTATTGCGGGCTTTGGTTCTATTGCTTCAGGGCTTGTTGGCTACGGCTTGTGCCGAAAACTCGGAAGACCTTTCGCACTTTGGCTCAGTGGTGAAAAAGGTTTGGCTGAAGGCGAAAAGCTTTTCCAAAACCTTGGCGGGTGGATTGTTGCCATGTCGCGCTGGTTACCTGTTGTATCAGAAGTTGTAGCTTGTTTGGCTGGTTTGTCCAAAATGCCCTTCCCAGTTTTTGTTGTTGCCTTAGTTTGTAGTTCTGTCTCGTTGGGATTTTTATTTTCTACCATTGGTTATATTGGTGTAGATCATCCCGTAATGACGCTCATTCTTTCAGCACTGCTTCCACTTTTATTATGGGTGATTGTTCG
>CALJEW010000342.1 GCA_938074585.1 uncultured Rhodospirillales bacterium
ACTGGCTTATTTTAACTATCTAAGGCCAATATCAGTAAGATGGCGAGTAATACGGTTCAGAAAATCAACAATCTCTGGGCGATCACGGCTGGCCATGGTGGTCCACAGTGCAACATTCTGTTTTGCAAGTCCCATGTCCAGATCAACGGGAGTAATCTGGAAACGATCTTGAAAAACTGCCAATTGCCTAAAAGGCAGAATACTGCAGGTTTTGGTGTTTTCCAGCAGCTTGAAAATCATGTGAACATCACCGGTGATCTCCAGCTGCGACACGGTAGATGATAACCCCAAAATATCCAGCGTCTCCCGCGTACTATTGAATAATCCTGATATCTCACCAATTGAAACCCATTGATGATCCGCTAATGCTTGCGGTTTTACAGAATTTTGTTTCGCAAGCGGATCATCTTTGCCAACAAAAACGGCGAGTTGATCTTGGAATAATTGTTCACGAAGTAAACTATCCTCATTACTGTTAAGATCATAGGGGATTATGGCAGCATCAAGTTGATCAGTTTTGAGCCGTTCCACAAGTCTGGCCGCATATTCACAATATATTTTCATCACATAATGCGGTGGTTTTTTTGCAGAATTTACTAGAAAATCACCCATAAAAGTTGCACTAAGCATAGGGCCAACACCAATACGCAATTCTCCAGCAAGCCCATGTTTCCACTCCTGAATAGCACTTCGGGCCTGTTCTGAGCGGCGCATGATTTCACTACCTTCAAGCGCAAGACGCATCCCAATATCAGTCGGCGTAACACCATGCCGCCCACGGCGTAAAACTGCACCGCCAACACGGTCTTCAATCACTTTGATTGTGCGCGACAAAGTTGGTTGCGTAATATTTAGCTTACGTGCGGCCTTTGTGACTGAACCGAGTTCAACGATTATTGCCAACTGACTGAGATGTTTTGGATCCATAAGGTATAGATTAATTCTATGTGAAGAGCCTATATTGCTATTTTACATAATGCCTGACTGTGTGCAAGTTTGATGTATAGATATGGGATAATTTAAAATGCGATCAAAAGTCCGTCCAGGTATTTTGCGCGTAACCTTGCTTGGAACCGGTATTCCCAACCCGCATATAAATGCGTTTGGGACTTCGACGCTCATCGAGGCGGGTGATCAAACTGTTTTGATTGATTGCGGGCGCGGTGCAGTTATCCGTATGGGGCAATTGGGTATTTCGCTTGGATCCATTGAAACAGTAATCATCTCACATTATCACTCAGACCATTATTCGGGATTGTTTGATCTTTTGATGACAGGAACCATTCCTCAACCCTATGCTAATCGTAAGGTACCACTTGATGTTTATGGACCGCCAGGCATTGAGGGCGTCGCTGAGGGAGCGTGGTTAATCACCGAACCTGATCGAAACATCCGCGTTGCCGACAAAGAAATTGATCCGGCACATATGCGCATTGTGCCGCATTGTTATGAGGAAGAAGGCGTTGTGTATGACAAAGGTGGTCTAAAAATTATCGCTATTGAAGTGGACCACGGCGAATTCATCCAGCCGGCCTATGCCTTTCGTGTTGAATATAATGGCCATGTTTTTGTTCATAGCCACGACACCCGCTACAATGAGAACCTCATTTACCAAGCCAAAGGGGCTGATGTTTTCATCCACGAGGTAGCATCAGCCCATCCTGACACTCTGGCCAATTACCCAGGAGTTAAAGTTGCCATTGACCATCACGCGACCCCTCGAGATGTGGGTCGCGTTTTTGCGCAAACAAGACCTAAACTTGCCATGCTGACGCATCTTGTCTTACTACCACCAAATCCAATGCCTATGGATACCGTAACAGCAGAGATTGCGATGGAATATGATGGCATTGTTCTGGTTGCTGAAGATTTGCTCACAATCGATATTGGACTAAACGTTTCAATTATTCCTTATCATCATGGCGGAAAGTTATAAATCAACTCTGACAAGGAAAACGTAATGACTAAAATAAAAATGACAGAATCTGCAAGTCTTGAAGACAAAATTAAAGCATTTGGAGGTGCGCTTAATATGTTGCGGAGTTCTGACTTAGGGTCGGTAACTTTTCCTGGAATTCCGCCAGAATTTACCAATTGGCGAGACGAGCAAAGTGCCTGGCACAATGCTGTAGTGATGTTTGAGCAATCGTACCACATGACCGAATTACATGTTCGTGGTGCTGACGCCAGAGCTTTTATTTCAAGTTTTGCCACAAATAACTTTGATGATCTGGTGCCCATGCGCGCAAAACAGCTGGTTATGGTTGACACCGCTGGTTACCTGATTTCAGATGCCATCGTTTTCTGTGAGGGAAATGATTTCATGCGCGTCGTCGGACCACCTACGGCCAGTAATTGGTTGCAATACAACGCCGAAAAATCTGATATGAATATTGAGATCGTGCGCAACGAAAACATGATTACCCCGCGCCCAAGTCGCGATGTTTTCCGTTTCCAATTGCAGGGACCAAACGCCTTGCCGCTGCTGCGCGAGATTGTCGAAGGTGAACTGCCCGAAATAAAATTCTTCCATATTGGCGAGTTTAAAATTGCTGGTCAAACTGTTCGTGCGCTGCGTCACGGTATGGCTGGTAGGCCTGGGTTTGAAATTTATGGTCCGTGGGTTTCGCAGCAGGCCGTGCGCGCACGCGTTGAAGAAGCTGGTGCAGCTTTTAATCTTAGAAAAGCTGGTGCAATAACCTACCCGACGGCTGCGCAGGAATCTGGCTGGATGCCACGCCCATTCCCAGCCATCTACGCATCGTCAGAAATGAAGGCATTTCGGGAATGGCTATCGGCCAATTCATTTGAGGGCGTCAGTTCGCTTGGTGGAAGTTTTGTGTCGGACAATGCAAATGATTATTGCGTGGAGCCTTACGAGCTTGGTTATGGAAAAATGGTACATTTTAATCATGAATTTGTTGGCCGAGACGCGCTGTTGGCGCGAAACGGCCAGGCAAACCGAACCAAAGTAACATTGGAATGGAACAATGAAGATGTCTTTCGAGTAATGCAGCAGTCAGTTGGCGTTGCACGTCCGCGCACCAAATTCATCTCACTCCCTATTCCGATGTACGCAACATATGAATACAATCAAGTTTTGATGAATGGTAACCCTATCGGAATTTCGCAGTGGAGTACCTATTCATCAAACGCCGGAGCAGTCCTCTCAACCGCACTTCTTGAAAATGACTTTGCTGAAATAGGTCAGGAGATTACTTTGATGTGGGGAGAACCAAACTCACAGAGAGCAACCGTGGAAGATCATGAGGTAACCGGAATTCGCGCTAAAATCGCTCCAGTACCATATTTCGAGAAATCCATTAAACGAGATTAAAAACCCCTAAGTTATACAATTAAAAAACCAAACGGAGGAATATATGTTTAAGAAAATTATTATAACTGCGGTGGCGTTTTCCACCGCACTGTCAACGTCATCCATGGCACAGACTAACTTGAGTGCCGAAACGGGCCCCCCTACAGGCGCGCCTGGTGCATCTGTAATTGCCTTGGCCGAAGTTGCATCTAAAATGGGTGTGATCGACATTCAAGTTTCAACGGGTCAGACATTGACTAACTCGATCCAGAATGTTGCAGAGGGTAAGACCGACATTGCAGCATCACCCTTCATTCTTACGTTCCTGATGGCAAATGGCCTTGGTCCATATGCCAAGCTTGGAAAGGATAGTGGGTCCGCATTGGCGTCAAAGTTGGCGGTCCTTTATACCTACCGCGTGGCCGTTGGAGGTCTGTACGCGTATGATAGCTCCGATTTTGAAGGCTGGGACGGCATTGAGGGCGCAACAATTTATAATGGTCCACCGCGAGGAGCGGCGCTAACAGAAGCCCGTCTACTAATCAAACTGAATACTGGCCTTGAAGATGGTGTTGGCTACACTGGCATTCAGGTGAATTGGGGTCAGGCCGTCAAAACCATTCAGGATGGTTCTGCTGACGCATTTGTTCTGCCAATGGGGTTTCCAGATGGCCGGATCACAGCAGCGCTCTCGTCAGGTGACATCACAATTTGGTCAGTGCCTAAAAATGTATATGACGGCAATGAATTTAATAAAGTGGCTGGTTTGCCTGGAACCGTTGGGTTTGAAATTCCAATCTCCGATATGGGATATGGCAGCGGCGTAACAGTTGTTTCTGAAGACGGAAATTTCCGCGGCCTTGGTACTGTTGGCGGCGAAGTCGTTAATGTTGATATGGACTTTGATACGGCCAAAGCGCTGACAGCAGCGTTCATTGCAAATATAGATGTGTACAAAGCAAAAGCGCCGTTTATGCAGACTGCTTGGCATGGTGAAACCGACATTAAAATTACTGATATGTGTGGTACAATGCCAGTCAAATACCACCCTGGCGCTGTAGCCGCATGGGAAGAAGCTGGTTACAGCCTCCCAGCTTGCGCCAAGCCGTAGTTAGTGGAAAATTAAAAACTAGGCGATATTAATATTGCCTAGTTTTTTGTAACTTTATATTCAAACTTATTGCTATAAATCAGTTCAACCACTTAACTATAAAAATTACAGCTGACTGTTTCTCCACCACATAACCCAATTAAGTAGCTCTTTTGCTTAAATTCAATCTCTACCCACAAAGCTACCCACAATGGAATAGCGTATCGAAATAGACCTTCCCAATCATAGGAAGTTTTTTGTGCCACGATGTAATTCGGGGGTGTTGTCAGATTGAACTTGCTTGAAGCGGGCAGGGATAATGTGTAGTGTATTCTAATGACGAAACACTACTCATTTCGTTATTTAAAAACGAGCCTTGGAGTCATCTGAATAGCAATATGATGCGTGTTACTATTTGTCTGGCAACACCTACGCCAGCAGTCTGATGCGAGCTCTCATTTGTCCCACAGCACCTTCAGGCGGCCTGCAGGGGCCGCCTGACGTTTTTACTTTTGGTAATGAGCTTTGACTTCGAGTCTTTGAGCGCGGTTTGCTTGCTGGCCTCGATGT
>CALJEW010000343.1 GCA_938074585.1 uncultured Rhodospirillales bacterium
GATGTTCGTATATACTGATAGTAATATATTGGGCGTTGATTGCGTTAAGCTATGCAAATCAATTTAATAAAGTTGGCATGTTATATGAGGCATCAATGAAAGTTTCTAAAACAGGCGGTGCTAAAGATGTCGGTGCAACGCGGAAAAAGGGTGCGGCTTCTACTAGTGTGGATGCGTTTTCTGTAAGTTTGAAAAGTGTTCAAGGTGAAACTAGTGCTGCACCTGCTTTTGAAAGTGGGTTGGTCGGCAATGTTGACGCTCTATTCTCGGTTCAAGAAGTACCAGATGCCGTGGACCAGCGTTCACGTAAATTGGCCGTTTCATATGGTGACGACTTGTTAGAGCGTTTAGATGTGCTGAAAGTCGGCGTTTTGAATGGTAGCATGCCGAAAGAAAAGTTGACGGATTTAGCCCAACATCTTCGTCAAAAACGCCATTCGAGCGATGATGATCAGTTGAATGAGATCATATCCGAAATTGAACTTCGGGCGGAAGTAGAGATCGCAAAGTTATCGCGAAGGGCCAAACCTGCTCACTGAATACGGATTTTTACATCCTTTAATTGTTTAAATATTTAACATGATTATCAAAAGTCTTAATTGAGACTTGCGATGACCGACGACCCAACATATATTCCCCGCGCATTTATAATTACGGGAGCCAGAATATAAGCATGAATGTAACTTTGCCACCTGGCTATAAGCCGACAAATAAAGAAGCGTTCATGAATGAGCAAATGTCGGAATATTTTTGCCAAAAATTATTGAGCTGGAAAGCTGAACTGTTAAACATGTCTAGCGATACCCTCAGCCATCTTCAAGAGGGTGGGGCTACTGAAGCTGATGTGGCAGATCGAGCATCGGCTGAAACGGATAGGTCTTTAGAACTCAGAACCAGAGATCGCGCTCGCAAGCTTATCAATAAAATTGATGAAGCATTGGTTCGCATTGAAGATGGTTCTTATGGATTTTGTGAAGAATCAAGCGAACCAATCAGTATTTCCAGATTAGAAGCTCGCCCGATTGCAACAATGAGCATCGAAGCTCAGGAGCGGCACGAGCGTATGGAAAAGACACATCGCGACGATTAAGTGATGTTGTTTTCGGTTTGACCCAGATTAATTTTTTTGTTTGATTTCAGCAAAAAAGAGGCCAGCGCTTCTTTGCCGGCCTTTAGTTTGTGCACTAGGTAAGGCATTTGTTGTCTAGAACGGAAACAGTATATCCCACATTTCCATGCCCCAACGGGGTTTTTGCAAACCGCTTAATGAACCGCGTCCACCATAAGCGACACGCATCTCAGCAATGCTATCATCTGAAATTGTGTTGTCAGAATCGATGTCACTTGGTCGGATAACACCGGTTACGACAAGTTCGCGAAGTTCAGAATTCACACTGACCTCTTGACGCCCCATGATAACTAACGATCCATTAGGTAATATTTGTGTGACAACGGCAGCAAATGTCAGGCTTAAAGCCTCAGACCTTGTTATCGTGCCATCGCCAGAGGTGTCATGCGCGCTTCCAAATTTGACAATCGACTGAGCTGTGCTAATAGCTTCCGGAAGGACTTTAGTTAATTCTGCTTCTAAGCCTAGCAAGTTATCCAAGCTAGTATCTTCTGTGTCAGCTCGCGCTCGTTCGGTTTTGTTTGCGAACGTTGCACTATCGCTTAATGACATTTTTACAGTAACAATATCACCAACTTCTTTGGCCCGATGATCTCTAAAGAAGGCTCGTGCTCCAGACCGCCATAAGGAATTGGGGTTGTCTTCAGCAATTTCAGGGGCAGGCATTGGTAAGCTGATGGGGCGATAATCTTTACGTGTCGTTGGGTTTTTTATGTTGCTTAGCTTTGGGGCGTTGCCAACTTCTGATATACGATTTAAGGTATTGCATCCGCTTAACACGGTAAATACTAACGCTGTCAACGTGGCTGCGCGAAAAGTGCGGGTTAAATTTTGGATTTTCATTAGTATCTCCATTTACCGTTGCGTGAGGTATTTTTCCTAGTTTAAAGCGATCAGTATTTGCTGGTGTACAGCTACGCGCCCAGAACCGACGACTTCAGCTTCAATTGTTTGGTTGCTTTGCGTGTTCGAAATGCGAATAACATCCCCTTCGCTGCCATGCTGCAGTGCTTTTCCTCTAGCCGTTAAGAGCATTTTTTTAGCGCGGAGTATGATGGTGACCAAGCTCCCCTTTTCGACTAAAATGGGCCTCCTAACTGCTGACGCACGGATCGGTTGCCCTTCGCGAATACCGCGTTTAGGAGTTTTCCCAATAAGGTCCTCCAAATTTGAGACAGCGTCATTTTGTAGGCGACTAGTGCGAACTTTAAGCCAGCGAAGATCTGATTTAATGATGATTTCACCTTTTAGAAGGCGGCGTGCAGCAACGGGTATTTCCGTCGTGTTATGAAGGCGACCGGTTAGGCGTTTTCTTGTTGCTGTCGGATCACCTGCTGGGGCATGGATTATTGCACTAAACCGAAGGGTTCGTGTATCAAAGTTTACGTTTTCAAAGCCGATTTGAAACTTTCCTTCTCCCGCGACATGCATACGCAACATGCGTGTGGAAAAATGGAGCTCCATTTCTGGGTCAGCCCCTTGTTCAACTAAAACATACTGTAATTGTTCGGCGATTTCTTCCTGGCTTATGATGCTGGATGACCGTTGAACCACAATTGTGTCTCTATTGCTCAATGGACGCCAATTCAATTTGTATGCTTTAGCCACTCGATAGAGCCAACGGGCATCAAAAACAGCACGTTTCCCTGGTTTTGGGGCGTGGGCTAATGGCTTGTCAGCTTTGTCGCCTGTATCTGAGAACAAGTCGCCTAAATAGATGACCTTAGAATCGACAAGGGCTGAATCCCGTAGCATTACGTTGGGTGCCAATTCAGTTAAAATGGCAGCTGGATTTTGGCTTCCACTCGCTGTGACACTGGATGGAGTGAATCCGATAGTGCCGAGCATGAAAAGAGCTAAAAATAAACGTTTCATTGTCCTAATCCCTATCTAAGCTGGGTCAAAGTTCCGAGCATTTCATCAGAAGTCTTAATCACTTTTGAATTCATTTCATAAGCACGCTGGGCAGAAATCAGGTTCGAGATTTCTTCAACCGCGTTCACGTTAGATGTCTCCAAGAAGCCCTGAAGGATTGCACCAAACCCAGTAGATCCGGGAGCTGCCGTGGTTGATGATCCAGATGCTGGCGTTTCCAGATATAAGTTGCCACCGATTGATTCTAATCCCGCTTCGTTTGGGAACGATGCGATGCTTAATTGACCAACAGTTTGTAAAGCTGCTTGGCCTTGAATTTTTGCTTGAACTTCGCCAGATCCATTGACTGAAATATCAATTGCGTTCGCTGGAATATTGATACCTGGTTGAACGGTATAGCCATCATGGGTTACTAGCTGGCCTGATCCGTCTAATTGGAAAGTTCCATCGCGGGTATACGAGGTCTCGCCCGTAGGCATTGTTATCTGAAAATAACCGTTGCCTTGGATCGCCAAGTCAAACGTATTGTCGGTTGCCGATAAATTGCCTTGTTCATGAATTCGGTAGACGGCAGCAAGCTTAACACCAAGGCCCAGCTGAACGCCAGTCGGCACAACCGTTCCGGCATCCGAAGAGGTTGCTCCAACACGGCGTAAATCTTGATAAATAAGATCTTGAAACTCTGTCCGTCGCCGCATGTAGGCCGTTGTGTTCATGTTTGCAAGGTTGTTGGAAACAACCTCCACATTTCGCTGTTGAGCCAACATTCCCGTAGCTGCAATGTCTAATGATCTCATTTTCTCGTCCTTCCTTAATTTTTAATTACTGAAGCGTTTTCTGCAATTCTTGGATCGCTAAAAACGTCCTAACTAATTGATATTACGACAAATTCACATTCACGAATGTAATCATTTGCTCCAATTTGTCTCTGGTTTGTAGACGATTGTTATCCGACCTTTGCCATTGTTCGAACCATTTGAAGCATGCGGTCGTCTTCGCGTTCGACCAGACTCTTGACGCTGTCGTAGGCCCTGTGCACAGCAATCATTTTTGACATTTCAATAATAGGCATGACGTTCGAGCCTTCTAGTGCCCCTTGTTTAATGTTTGGTCTTTCGACCTGCGCAAAAAGCCCATTAATATCGTCATCGCCATCGCCCTCAATCGCGTTATCTATTCTGGGGCGGTCAATCGAAAATAAACCACCCGCCCCAGGCCTTAAGACTTGTTCGTTGTTAAATTTAACAAGTGATACTTTTCCAAGTTCACCATTTTCTGTGCTGATTGTGCCATCTTGCGAAACTGTAATATTGGTATCGCCGGGGGCAAAAAAGATGGGCTGCCCACCTTCTGCCATAACAGGGAAACCCTGTTGGTTAACCAGTTGACCGTCTTGGTCTAATTGAAACCGGCCGTTGCGGGTGTAACGATCACCTAAATCTGTTTTGATCGTAAAGAAGCCCTCGCCAGCGACGCCTAAATCAAGGGGGTTACCAGTTGATTCTAGGGGGCCCTTACTGAAATCACGTACTGTTGCAATATCGCGAACATAGGTAATCTTTTCTGAAATAGGTCTGTGACCACCGACAGATTTGGTCAAATGTTCTACGAACATCATCTTTTCCCCTTTGAAGCCTGATGTGTTCATATTCGCCAAATTATTGGCGACGACGTCCAATTGTCGTTTTAAACCAGACTGCCTAGACAATGCGATGTAACTTGTTGCTTCCATAACGAATTCCTTATTTTCATGCTTTAACACATTCTGACCATAACAATGCATTTGTCGTGCCAATAAATTTAAATATTTAAATCAACGTGTTACGCTAATTATGACTTAACTATTCGTTGTTTGAGAAAACTTCGACGTAAATCGCTCGGCAGCTTTTACCGACACGGGGCGGCTAAGTTGGATTCTAAATACATTTCAGGAGTTGCCCTGAAAACCCCACATTTGGTATTCTATGATTCGCTGTGAATTCTATATGTATTATAGATGTTAATCTAAGTGTACACTTACTTGGAATGGGTATATCTGGGAGTTCAATTAGTTGTTAACTAAGATGCAATAAACTCTGACTGTGGTTGGGATTATCATTTGCATTCATTTGTCCGAAAGTAAAATATGGCCGATGAAGAAGATATTGACGACGCTGAAACAAGCGATGCGTCTGAAGATGAAGACACCTCCGAAGGCGGGGGTAGTAAAAAGCTATTAGTGATCATCGTTCTGATACTGCTGGTTATTGTCGGCGGGTTGGCAGGTGCCTATTTCACGGGACTTCTGGATCCTGTTGTTCAAATGATTACCGGAGGCGAAGTAAAAGAAAAAGAGGGAGAGGGCGGGGAACAGCGAGCAGTATTTTATGATTTGCAAGAAATTGTGGTAAACCTCAATACTGGGGGACGTAAATCTAGTTTCTTAAAAATTCGAATAAGTTTAGAGCTTGAAAGAGCATCTGATGTCCCTCTCATTGAAAGCGTGATGCCTCGGGTTATCGATAATTTTCAAGTTTATCTAAGGGAACTTCGGATTGATGACTTGAAGGGGTCTGCCGGGATGTATCGATTACGCGAAGAACTCATGCGCCGCGTTAGTGCAGCTACGGCACCGGCTGGGATAAAAGATGTATTATTTAAAGAAATGTTGGTCCAGTGATTATTAGAGACATATACAATGTGTAATGTAACGGACTTATAGAAATATGACTTCTCCAAGTGAAGAAATTGATGATGATGCCTTAGCTGCCGAGTTGGAAGCGTCCACGGGCGGGGATGGGGAAGACGACAACGGAGAAGACCAAGATGGATTGGCTGACGAATGGGAAGCCATGATGGAAGACGATGGCAACGGTAGTGTCGGCGATGATACTGCTGCGGGTGGCGGGCGAGAGGCTACACGGGTCCTAAACCAGGATGAAATCGATAGCTTGCTTGGTTTTGATGAAGATCATGAGGATGTTGAGAAATCAGGCATTGAGTCCATTCTGTCGAGTCAGTTGGTTTCGTACGAACGTCTTCCTATGTTGGAGGTTGTCTTTGACCGCCTTGTCCGACTTATGTCGACGTCTCTTCGTAATTTTACCTCTGATAACGTCGAGGTCAATCTGGATAACATTGCATCAATTCGGTTTGGTGATTATCTAAACTCAATTCCTTTGCCAGCAATGCTTAGTGTCTTCAAGGCCGAAGAATGGGACAATTTTGGCCTTATCACTGTTGATTCATCATTGATTTATTCGATTATCGATGTGTTGTTAGGGGGGCGTCGAGGTGCTGCCGCCACCCGGATTGAAGGACGTCCATATACGACGATTGAACGGTCCTTGGTTGAGCGAATGGTGCATGTGATGTTGGCTGATTTAAGTGCGGCGTTTGAGCCTCTTAGCCCTGTAACCTTTCGCTTCGATCGATTAGAGACGAGCCCGCGGTTTGCAACAATTTCTAGGCCATCGAACGCAGCTATTGTCACGCGCCTTCGGATTGATATGGAAGATCGTGGCGGCCGATTGGAGCTTTTGATACCATATGCTACACTAGAGCCGGTTCGTGAGCTCCTGTTGCAAATGTTTATGGGAGAAAAATTTGGTCGAGATTCAATTTGGGAAACACACCTCGCTGAAGAGCTGTGGATGACCGAGGTGGATTTAGAAGCTGTTATCGACTCACAAATTATGCGTTTAAGTGAAGTTTTTGATTTAAAGGTAGGTTCACGTATAATGTTGAGCGCAACGCCTGATACTGACATTATTTTGAATTGTGGCGATATTCCAATGTATACTGGACGAATGGGGCGTAGAGGGAACAAAATCGCCATCCAAATTGTTAATCGAGCTCCTAAAAACCCCCAGAGCCAATCATGATAACTGACCAACAATAAACAGGCTGCTGATATGTCTTTTGCACTTATTATTGATATCGTCGTTGCCATACTTTTGATGGTGACTATTGGGTATGCTATAGTTTTAAATAAACGCCTTGGAAACTTAAGACGCGACCGGGGTGAACTGGAAAAGCTTGCAATAAATTTCCATGCATCGACAACACGGGCTGATGAGAGCATTACACGGTTAACATCCAGTGTTGAAGGTTTACAGGATCAAATTGGGAAAGCTGAATCGATGCGTGATGATTTGATTTTCTTAACAGAACGTGGCAGTTCTGCTGCTGATAGGCTTGAGGAATCTGTGCGGTTCTCCCGCGGTGATGTGCCTGTTGACGCACCTAAGCCTAAAAAAGAATCGGTAAA
>CALJEW010000344.1 GCA_938074585.1 uncultured Rhodospirillales bacterium
CCTGAAGTTTTAATGTCAGCAAATTCTATGAAAGCGGGTATGACAATTCTGAGACCTCTATTAGCTGAAACCGGTGCACCTAAAATGGGTAAAATGGTGATTGGGACAGTCAAAGGAGATATTCACGATATTGGTAAAAACTTGGTTTCCATGATGATGGAAGGGGCCGGGTTTGAAGTTATTGATATTGGTATCAACAATTCAGTTGAAGAATATTTGGTTGCCTTAGAAGAACATCAACCTGAAATTTTGGGCATGTCGGCACTGCTAACAACCACCATGCCCTATATGAAAGTCGTGATCGACACCATGAAGGAAAAAGGTATTCGCAATGATTACATTGTGTTGGTTGGTGGCGCACCCTTGAACGAAGCGTTTGCTGAAAACGTTGGGGCCGATGCGTATTGTCGCGATGCAGCTGTTGCGGTTGAAGCGGCGACTGAATTTATGTTGCACCGCCAAGGTATGGCCGCTGCACAGATGGTGTCTTAATACTGACGCTCCCTCCAAAAGGAAGATGGCCCATGACCGTCCTCAAGCCAGTGCTTCTAATTTCCTGTGGTGCATTGGCAAAAGAAGTCGTCCATTTAATTGATCACAACGATTGGCAAGCCTTTGTACTTGAATGTTTGCCCGCTAATTTACACAACAAACCAAAATTAATTCCGGACCTAATGCGGAGTAAAATTAGGGCTGCAAAAAAATCCCAAAAATACGATCACATTTTGGTCCTGTACGGCGATTGCGGAACCGGCGGCATGTTAGATGCCGTATTAGAAGAAGAGCAAGTGGAGCGCATTCCGGGTGCACATTGTTATGAGTTCTTTGCAACACCGCCTCAATTTAATGACCTAGTTGAACAAGAGATCGGAAGCTTTTATTTAACAGATTATCTGATCCGCTTTTTTGATCGGCTGATCATCAAAGGCTTAGGCATTGATCGTCACCCCGAATTAAAAGACATGTATTTTGCCAATTATAAACGCGTTGTTTATTTGGCCCAAACCGATGATCCCGCCCTACAAAAAAAGGCCAAAGCTGCCGCGGATCAATTGGGACTGGAATACGTTTTACATAAAACCAGATACGGGGATTTAGAGCGGTTCATGTCTGCGCATGCAAAAGCAGGTGATACATGGCTCAATTAACTATTTTATATTGGCGCGATATTCCGGCCCAAGTGATTGCCAAAGCTGGACGCAAATCTGCCAAGCGGCAATTACCCGATCGGTTTCAAGAAGCCATTGACGTTGCCGCCATGCGGTCTAAAGCGCATGACGCTGGAACGTACCTCGAAGAATGGCGACGCAGCATCCCCCAAGACTGTGGTAATGAATTAGACGCAGAAGCAGAAAGCGCAGCCCAACGCATAGAAACAGACTACCCCGATCAACGGCTCAGTGCGCTTATTAAAGCTGGAGGTACAGATGTTGCTTCAAGCCCCTGACCAAACCACAACCTACATTTCAACGGGCGTCCACCCAACCTGCCGGTTAGGTGCCAAATACACGGTTCGGCTTTGGTCGGTACGGAACGCGCGATTGTTGGAATGGGTTTACAATACCCTTGCTGACGTCTTGCTTAAGCTGCATTGGCTATGGAACTATATTGGTTATCACCGGGTTGAGCGCCCTGTAGTAGTGATTGAAAAATGGGCAAAAAGTTTTCTGTTTGACTGCCGTATGTGTGGACAATGCGCGTTATCTGAAACCGGCATGTCCTGCCCGATGAATTGCCCGAAGCAATTGCGCAACGGCCCCTGCGGCGGAGTACGGGCCAATGGCAATTGTGAAGTTGAACCCGACATGCCGTGCGTTTGGGTTCAAGCGTGGCAAGGTAATCAACTGATGCAAAATGCATCTAAAATTTTATCCGTTCAACCACCCGTCGACCAAAGCTTAAAAGGCACATCCGCTTGGTTACGTGAAACGGCAAAGCGGGCTGCTGAAAACTCGAAGCAATCCCATGGATGAGTTTGACGAGAACTTAATGGATCCAAGTCAGCCCTTATCTCAATTACCGGGTCACAGTTCGCGTGGGCGGTTGGAGCGGATTTTAAGGCGTGGAGACTTTGCCGTAACTGCTGAATTGAACCCACCCGATACAGCTGATCCACATGAAGTTTATGATCGGGGCGCTGTTTTTGATGGCTGGGTTGATGCCATGAACGCGACCGATGGGTCGGGCGCCAATTGCCATATGTCGAGCGTCGGCATATGCGCGTTGCTGACCCGTGTTGGCTATGCGCCCGTCTTACAAATCAGTTGCCGCGACCGTAACCGCATTGCCATTCAAGGAGACGTTTTAGGGGCGGCAGCCATGGGGGTTAACAATGTACTTTGCTTGACCGGCGATGGGGTTCAAGCGGGCGACCAGCCAGGTGCTAAACCTGTTTTTGATTTAGATTGCATGTCATTACTGCAAACAATCCGAACCCTGCGCGATGAAGGACAGTTTTTATCGGGTCGAAAAATCACTGCTCCCCCACAACTTTTTTTAGGTGCAGCCATAAACCCATTTGCCCCGCCCCATGACTTTCGTGCCCTTCGGCTTAAAAAGAAAATAGAAGCAGGGGCGCAATTTGTTCAAAGCCAATATTGTTATGATGTTCCCATGCTTAAAAAATACATGGATCAAGTGACGGATATGGGTTTACATGAAAATTGTTTTATTCTTATTGGTGTGGGCCCGTTAGCATCAGCCCATGCCGCCCGTTGGATGCGATCGAACGTTCCGGGCGTTCATATCCCAGATTATATTATTGGGCGCTTAGAAGGGAGCAAAGATCAAAAACATGAAGGCAAACAAATTTGTATTGATATCATTCGTGAAGTTCGTGAAATTGCCGGCGTTTCAGGTATTCACGTGATGGCGTACCGGCAAGAAGAATTGGTTGCTGATATTGTTCGTGAATCTGGAGTTATTGCAAACCGCAAACCCTGGCGACGTGAGCCAAACATTGGCGACATAGCGGTTATTAAAGCGGCCCAAAAGAAGGCTGAAATTTGGGCTGAGGCGCAGGAATAAAAGATGTCGGATTAAAGACAGTCCATGCAAGCTAAGCCGCTTATTTAGAAAATCAAACATCGTACATTGGAGACCATTTGAATGATCCGCACGACACTCAGTTCTGCAACCCGTGAAACCATTATCGGCTTTGATGATCCGTTTGTCATCATCGGGGAACGCATCAACCCAACGGGGCGAAAACTGTTAGCAGCTGAAATGGCCGAAGGGGATTACAGCCGAGTTCAATCAGATGCCTTGGCCCAAGTTGCAGCCGGAGCGCAAATGCTGGACGTGAACGCCGGCATTCCCTTAGCTGATGAGCCACAGATTTTAGCAGATTGCATTCAATTGGTGCAAAGCATTACGGATGTTCCGTTGTCTATCGATTCGTCCATTGTCGCCGCCTTAGAAGCGGGGCTAAGCGTCTACCAAGGAAAAGCGCTGGTCAATTCCGTGACTGGCGAAGAAGAGCGCTTAGAGACCGTTCTGCCGTTAGTAAAAAAATACGGCGCCGCCGTTGTTGCCATATCGAACGATGAGACCGGAATTTCAGAAGATCCGGATGTGCGCTTTTCAATTGCTAAAAAAATTGTCGAGCGAGCCGAAGATCATGGCATCCCCCGCTCCAATGTGATCATAGATCCACTGGTAATGCCGGTTGGAGCATTGGGCGATGCGGGCCGACAAGTCATACATATATTGCGTAAGCTGCGGGAAGAGCTGAAAGTCAATTCGACTTGCGGCGCATCAAATTTCAGCTTTGGCCTGCCCAACCGCCACGGCATGAATTCAGCTTTTTTATCGATGATGATAGGTGCTGGGTTAACATCTGCCATCACCAACCCCTTGC
This sequence comes from uncultured Rhodospirillales bacterium, assembly GCA_938074585.1. GTDB lineage: Bacteria > Pseudomonadota > Alphaproteobacteria > Rhodospirillales > Casp-alpha2 > JABMNT01. Next base: position 3,860 of record CALJEW010000344.1, read on the forward strand.
ACGAACCTGAAATGGCCGGGGTTATGGGGGCCAATGTGGTGATGGGGCACGATCCAAACTGCCAAGCATGGATTGCAAAATTCCGCGATCCAAACGTTGAAGGCAGTCGGGGAAGTCGTGAAGGCCGTCGTCGCCGTTCTTCCACTGGGAATAAATAAAGGAATATGGCCGTGGACGATGCGTTCGTTGTATTTCTGCCATCGGGCAAACAAGGTCGGTTTCCGCTTGGCACACCCATATTAGATTGCGCCCGTAAACTTGGCGTTGATATCGATAGCGTTTGCGGGGGGCGCGGCATTTGTGGGCGCTGCCAAATTGAAGTGGGCGATGGCGACTATGCAAAATTTGCTATTGAAAGCCGCCCAACAAATTTATCCCCCATCAGCGCCCCTGAACAGAAATACGACCAACGGAAATCCTTAAAACCCGGTAGACGCCTGAGCTGCCATACGGAGTTATTGGGCGACATTGTTATTGACGTTCCGTCTTCAAGTCAGGTTCATAAACAGATCGTCCGTAAACGCGCCGAAGTTCGCGATATAGAATTAGACCCCGCCATCCGCCTGCATTATGTGGAAGTTGAAGAACCAACGTTGGATTCCCAAACGGGGGATTTGGAACGCTTAATCCAAGCACTTGATATGCAATGGAGCTTGGATCAATTAGAAGAGATTGATATCCGATCTTTGCAGCGCATCCAATTGTGTTTACGTAAAGGCGATTGGAAAGTCACCGTTGCCGTTCACAGGAACGCCCGGATCACCGCCATTTGGTCGGGGTTTCAGGGCAATGCATATGGAGTAGCATTTGATATTGGCACAACAACAATCGCCGCCCACTTATGCGATTTAGCGAGCGGTGAGGTGTTGGCATCCCATGGTATTATGAACCCACAAATACGTTTTGGTGAAGACCTAATGAGCCGGGTTTCTTATGTTATGATGAACCCCGGTAGCGAAATAGAACTGACCCGCACGGTCCGTGCAGGAATAAATGAGGTCATTAAAAACATCCGAACAGAAGCACAAGTTGAGGCCAGCGAAATTCTAAACCTAACTTTTGTTGGCAATCCGATCATGCATCATTTGTTGCTGGGTATCGACCCCACCGAATTGGGCGGCGCTCCTTTTGC
>CALJEW010000345.1 GCA_938074585.1 uncultured Rhodospirillales bacterium
TTTTGGGGGGGATTAATGCCCGGTCCGAACTCACTAACCACAAAAGGACCCGCCATCAGGCCTACAATAAAAGCCAATCGCCAGCCAAAATTAGAAGAATCACGGCTCAAAAGACCCGCCAATATTCCACTAATCCCAGCAACACGGCCGGTTGTCCACAGCAACAATGTTGCCGCAGCACCTATCATTAAGCCACCCATTAGGGCAGGTATTGGTGTAAAATTTTCCAAAATTAGGATCCTTAGCTAAATAAATTAATAAATTAAGACATGAGTTTCGGACAAGGTACCCTGAAATGCAAACGGCCACCTAAAAAGGTGGCCGTTGCTTAACTAATCAAATCAATTGAAGAGGTGGTATTATCCAACCACTTCCAATGATGAGAAGAAGTAGCTGATTTCTTCTGCTGCCGTTTCTGGAGCATCAGAACCATGTACTGAATTTGCTTCAATGCTTTCAGCAAAATCTTTACGAATTGTGCCATCGTCAGCATTTGCAGGGTTCGTAGCGCCCATGATTTCGCGGTTCCTTAGAACAGCATTTTCGCCTTGTAGAACCTGAACAACAACAGGGCCTGATGTCATAAAATCACACAATTCATCAAAAAAGGCGCGCTCGCTGTGAACGGCATAAAAGCCCTCTGCTTGGGCCCGAGTCAAATGAATGCGCTTTTGCCCAATAATACGTAACCCAGCATCTTCAAAGCGTTGATTGATTTTGCCAGTTAGGTTGCGACGTGTAGCGTCTGGCTTAAGGATGGAGAGCGTGCGCTCAATAGCCATCTGATGTCCCCTTAAAATGTTATAACAGGTTATCTGTGCAAAAATTCTATATGCCGCCCGAACAACCTATAACTAAGGTTTCTTCGAACGCGGTGCAGCTTATAGCGCCCCTAGAGCAAGCTTGCAAGCGAATGCGAACTCCTAAGTCTGTGAAAAATTGCATATGATACATTTTCAATTATGATAGGGCATGTTATCACGCCCTTGAAATGCTTAATATTAATGACCTCACGTACCGAGTTGGCCAACGCGTTCTATTTGATCAAGCGACAGTTGTCGTCGCAGATGGGCACCGAGTTGGATTCGTCGGCCGCAACGGATCAGGGAAAACCACCCTTTTTCGTTTAATACTTGGTGAAATAAGTGACGACGACGGATCAATAAATATCCGCAAAGGCAAAACCGTTGGTACGGTTGCTCAGGAAGCACCATCTGGACTGGAAAGCCTTATTGATACTGTATTAGCTGCTGATCATGAACTGGCTGATTTGAACGCCCGCGCAGAAACAGCTACTGATCCGCAAGAAATTTCTGAAATCCATACCCGCTTGGCCGATATAGATGCCCAGACTGCAACCGCTCGCGCCGCACGGATTTTGGCCGGCCTAGGTTTCAGTGAAGATGCTCAAAACCGCCGTTGCACTGAATTTTCAGGTGGTTGGCGGATGCGGGTCGCACTCGCAGCTACTTTGTTCGCTAGTCCAGACTTGCTACTCCTTGATGAGCCAACAAACCACTTGGATTTGGAAGCGGCCTTGTGGCTAGAGGGCTATTTGGCATCTTGGCAAGGTACCATCATTATTATTTCACACGACCGGACCCTACTTAACCGCGTTGTCGATCACATTGTCCACTTAGATGATATGAAATTGGTTCGCTACACAGGAGGATACGATCAATTTGAGAACGCACGCCGCGAAAAGCAGTCATTAGATGCCAAGCTAAGAGTTAAACAGACCGCTGAGCGCCAAAAAATTGAAGCCTTTGTTGACCGTTTCCGCTATACCGCATCAAAAGCCCGGCAAGCGCAAAGCCGGATCAAAATGCTGGAACGGATGCAACCCATTGCATCCGCCGCCACAGAACAGACAGTCAGTTTCAATTTCCCCAATCCAGCCCCCTTACCTCCACCACTAATCACGCTCGATGGTCTGGACATTGGTTATGAAGAAGGCAATCCGATTTTAAAAAATCTAGATCTCAGGATCGATATGGATGACCGTATTGGGTTATTGGGTGCCAACGGCAACGGTAAATCAACCCTGGTCAAACTGTTAGCTGATCGCTTGGCCCCGCTCGCGGGCAAAGTTCAGAAATCAAAGAAACTAAAGATTGGCTATTTTGCCCAGCACCAAACCGATGAGCTTATTTTGGACGAGACTCCATACTACCACGTATCGCGCGCCATGCCGGACTCTGTGATGTCGAAAGTCCGCAGTCATTTAGGACGATTTGGCTTTTCTGCGGATAAGGTCGAAACCAAATGTGGTGATTTATCGGGCGGTGAAAAAGCCCGTTTGTTGTTTGCTCTTATGAGCTTAGAAGCTCCGCATGTCTTATTGCTGGATGAACCAACAAACCATTTAGACGTTGATGCTCGTGAAGCCTTGGTTCAAGCCTTAAACGCCTACCATGGTGCGGTTATATTAGTCAGCCACGACGCCCACTTGTTAGAACTTTCGTGCGACCGTTTGTGGCAAGTTGGTGATGGTAATGTGACCCCTTTTGATGGCGATTTGAGCGATTATAAAAAATTATTGGTTGAACAGCGGCGCGATGAACGCCGGGCACAGCGTGGCAATCAATCAAAAGAAGCACCAAAAATCAATCGTAAATTACAACGCCAAGAACGCGCTGCACTGAGGGCAAAGACCGCAGAATTAAGGAGTTCGGTCAAAAAGGCTGAAAAGCAAATGGAAAGCTTGAACTTAAAACGTGAAGACGTAGAGAAAAGCCTAGCCAATGCTGACGTTTATGAAGGTTCAACGAATAAGTTAATGGAACTTCAAGTACGCTTAGGCGATATTAAAAATGAATTGGTAACGACCGAAGAAAACTGGCTTAGAATGAGCGCTGACTTGGAAAAAGCGAACTAATTGATTCACTTATTTCTTTGAATTGCGTTTATCTTTTACATCCCTACGTTTACCCCTTGCTAAATTTCCAGATATGGCCGGGCTTAACTTGCAGAAATCAGACCAGTTCAAGAACCCTTACTCATAATGCTCAGGGGGCTTAAACGACTTTATGAACGTAGCAAACCCATCGTAACTTAAGGGGCTTGAAAAATAATCGCCTTAAATTTTATCAAATTCTAACCTTCCTAAAAAAGTCACTTGTTCTTCATTGGTAACCCCTTCTGCTGTTACATCCATACCAAAACTATGGCTCATGGTCGTAATAGCATGCGCAATCGACCCCGCGCCCATATCTGTACAGATATCATCGATAAAAAGCTTATCAATTTT
>CALJEW010000346.1 GCA_938074585.1 uncultured Rhodospirillales bacterium
AAAGAAAAATTATCCTTTGAGACTTGGGATTATTTAATTGGCGGCGCTTATACGGAAACAACGCTGAAGCGAAACCGCCAAAGCTTAGACAACATTGCGTTTCGCCCACGGGTGCTGAACGATGTTGAACACGTAGATGCCAGTGTTGGGCTGTTTGGCCATAAACTGCGCTTACCTGTGATGATGGCTCCGATTGGCTCTGTTCAGGATTTTGTGGAAGGTGGCGGCGTGGTGCCCACAAAAGCTGCTGCTCGGTTCGGCTGTTACCATATGCTAAGTTCTGTTTGTAAGCCGTATTTAGAAGCTGTAGCCGAATCGGTGGATTATCCAAAAATCTATCAACTTTACGTACGCGGTGATGCAGAATGGGTGGATGATCATATTGACCGGGCCATTGCTGCTGGCTATGTCGCCTTTTGTTTCACCGTTGATTTGGATTATTACAGCAAGCGGGAACGCGATGTGGCAAAGCGGTACTTATCAACGTCGCGCAAAACCCAAGCCAGTGGCGAAGAATGGCAAAAACGATTTAATTGGGACGATATTAAACGGGTTCGCGCTAAATACGATATTCCGTTGATCCTAAAGGGCATTGCAACGGCAGAAGATGCGGCTAAGTGCGTCAAAATTGGCATTGATGCGGTTTATGTATCGAACCATGGTGGCCGACAACTGGATCATGGCCGGGGCGGGGTCGATTTATTGCCTGAAATCGTAAAGGCCGTGAACGGAAAAGCCAAAATTATTTTCGACGGCGGCATCATGCGCGGAGCCGACTTGGTCAAGGCGATGATAATGGGCGCTGATTGCGTTGGCATCGGCCGCTTGCAAGGCCTAGCTGCTGGTGCTGCAGGGGAAGACGGCCTTGTTCGGATGTTGGAGTTATTAGAAGAAGAAGCCATAGCCGCGCTTGGAATGCTGGGCGTCACCAACTGGGATCAGCTCGATATGAGCTACCTGCACGCAGCCCCGGAAGTAACGCTCCCACATGTATTGAGCGCATTTCCGTTGCTGGATGAAGGGTATTAATTTTATGATTTGTCGCGAATAAAATCGTACACCCGCGTGAAATCTGAGCCCGGATTGGCTTCGTCGTGTTCGGACCAGATTTTGCTGACTGTGGCCCCAACGTTGCCCGGTGTGTTGGCGAGCTTTGTGTTTTCGTAGTAAAGCTTTACGTCTTTTGCCATTAACGCTGATTTGAACCCGGCATCGTAGGTTTCGGTTAAAATGCGTTTTGGGAACTTATCGGCGCTGGCGGTATTTTGCCCGGTTGATACGTTGACCACGTCCAACATAGTTTTCATCTCTAAGCCTTGGGATAAACCAAAGAGCATTGCTTCTGATGTGGCCGCCATGGCGGTCGCGGATAAAAAGTTGTTGAGGATTTTAAGGGTTTGACCTTGGCCCGGTTTATCGCCCACATGAAACTGATTTTTTGAAAAGGCATTTAGAACGTCTCGATGACGCTTATATTCTAAACCGGGGCCAGCCCACATAACTGTAATGCTGCCGGCTTTAGCACCCGCTGCACCACCGCTCACTGGAGCGTCCACGTAAGCGATGCCAGATTTGGCTGCAATTTTACCGGCATCTTGGGCCGATTGAGGGCCAACGGTCGATAAATCAACAATGACGGAAACAGTGCAGCCCGGTGTGTTAGCGATTTCTGTAACCACAGCGCAGGACACAGGCCCGTCGGGTAATGAGAGGAATACAGTTTCTACGGTGGTCACAACATCGGTAAGAGAATCGTGAGCTTTAGATTCCTTCGGTGCCAACTCGACGGTACCAGCGGGGTCGTAAACATGAAGCTCGAAACCGCCAGCTGTGATATTGTTAGCCATCGGGTTGCCCATTTGTCCAAGCCCTAAAAAGCCAAATTTAGTGGGGGTACTCATTCTTTGTTTCCATCCATATTAGCAATATCCAAACCTTCGGTTTCGCAGACTTCACGGGCAATGTTAAACGCGTCAAGTGCCGCAGGAACACCACAGTAAACGGATATTTGAATTAAAATTTCACGCAGTTCCACGAGCGACAAGCCGTTCGTCAATGCGCCTTTGAAATGTAGTTTAAACTCGTGTGGGCGGTTAAGGCCAGCTAACATACCAAGATTTAAAATGCTACGTTGTTGTCTGGTTAATCCACTTCGCCCCCAGACACCACCCCACGCGTTTTCTGTAATCATCTGTTGAAAATCACGATTAAAATCATCTGCTTTTGCTAGGGATGCTTCAACGTGGGCTTCGCCCAAGACTTCTTTTCGAATTTTAAGCCCTGCTTCGAACTGCTTCTTTGGCATAAATATGCTCCTTGGTCATTGGGTTAATTGTTATGTGTATTTGAAAGGATTAATTGGTTAAAACAAAGAGAAAACATTAAAAATGAGTGAGCAAAATTTATTATTTATTTGCTTGATTTTATGGATTTCACACAAACCATCGTAAACAATGCTGTTTTTTTTTACGTACAAATATATCAACCTATTTATTCATTGGTTCGCGATTGACAAGCCGATTTATGGCCACTACGTTAAAGTCAAATAATATAGGCTTATGCCTTATCTGGGAGGATACCTTTGGCAACGCTTCTCGAAATAGAGAACTTACAGACGCATTTTTTCACGTCTGCTGGTGTGGTTAAGGCTGTAGACGGTGTTTCGTATACAGTTGATGAAGGCGAAACGGTTGCTGTAGTTGGGGAATCTGGCTGTGGGAAATCTGTTACCGCTATGTCTATCTTGCGCCTTATTCCGTGGCCTCCAGGAAAAATAGTCGGTGGATCAATCAGATTTGATGGGCAAGATCTTCTTCAACTCACAGAAGAAGAAATGCGGAACATTAGAGGTCGTGACATTGGAATGATCTTCCAAGAGCCCATGACGTCCCTAAACCCTGTTTTGACAATTGGCTTGCAATTAACGGAAACGTTAATGGCACATACAAATATTACAGAAAAGAAAGCCATCGAGCGCGCTGTTGAGCTGTTGGGTATGGTCGGTATTTCCGAACCTGAACGTCGTTTAGTACAATACCCGCACCATTTGTCTGGAGGTATGCGCCAGCGTGTTGTGATCGCTATGGCGCTCTCATGTGATCCTAAGCTGATTATTGCCGACGAGCCAACAACCGCGTTGGATGTGACTATTCAAGCGCAAATTTTGGAATTGATGAAAGATTTAACGAAGCGTTTAGGCGTTGCTATGATCGTCATTACTCATAATTTAGGCGTTGTTGCACGGTATGCGGACCGGGTGAATGTCATGTATGCGGGGCGGATCATCGAATCGGGTTCTGCACAGGATATTTACTACAATCCAAAGCATCCTTACACGTTGGCTCTTTTGAAGTCGGTGCCGCGTATGGACCAAGCCAGACAAGCAAAGCTTGATCCGGTTGATGGCCAGCCACCGGATTTGTCTAAATTAGACGCGGGTTGTTCCTTCCGCGCACGTTGCCGTTTCGCAACAGTTAAGTGTGCCCAAGAATACCCAGCATTAGAACAAGTCAGTGATACGCAATATGCGGCATGCTGGGAGAAAGATAATCTAGAGGAGAAGGCATCATGAGTACAACAGACGCGGCCGTCCGCGACGATGCCCAATTCCGCGGAACCCATTCCGACGAAGTTTTGGTTGAAGTCAACGATTTGAAGATGTTTTTTCCGGTGACGGAAGGTATCCTTATCCATCGGGTTGTGGCTCATGTTAAAGCTGTCAACGGTGTGAGCTTTCAGATCAAAAAAGGCGAAACTCTTGGTTTGGTTGGCGAGTCTGGTTGTGGTAAAACAACAACCGGTCGCTGCATGATCCAATTGGAGCAAGCCACTAGTGGCGAAATCCTATATCAAGGGACGGATATAACCAAACTTGATTCTCAAGAAATGATCGATTTTCGAAAGAAAATCCAAATCATTTTCCAAGACCCGTTCAGTTCCTTAAATCCCCGCATGACCATCGGCGATATTATTGCTGAACCGATGAAAGTGCATGGGATTATTGACGACCCGACCGAGCGCCGTCAACGGGTGCTTGAACTGTTAACAAAATGCGGTTTGAAAGCAAACTTTGCAGAGCGCTATCCGCATGAAATGTCGGGCGGTCAGCGTCAACGTGTCGGAATTGCCCGTGCATTAGCTATGAACCCAGAGTTCATAATTTGTGATGAAGCGGTTTCGGCGCTAGATGTCTCTATTCAGGCTCAGGTTATCAACCTGCTTGAAGATTTGCGTGAAGAGTTTGGTTTGACGTATTTGTTCATTTCGCATGATTTGAGCGTTATTCGCCATATTTGCCACCGGGTGGCGGTTATGTATTTGGGGAATATGGTTGAATTGGCTGATTGTGATGAATTGTATGACAATCCATTGCATCCTTACACGCAGGCCTTACTAGAAGCGGTCCCTATTCCGGACCCGGATCTTGAGAATGCGCGTGCTCATAAAATTGTGAAGGGCGAAATACCGAGCCCAATAAACCCGCCAACCGGATGTGTATTTCATCCGCGTTGTGAAAAAGCTGTCGCAAGTTGCAGCCAAAACGTACCAGAATTTAGAGAGGTTAAACCAGGCCACTGGGTGGCTTGTACAGAAGTGTGATCGTCTGGACAAAAGGCGATGCATATATCGTGGGAACTCGGGAGGTTCCTTTTACATGGGAAGGAGAGTGGAGATGAGTAATACTTATACCAAATTTGCGGTATCTCTCGCTGTTGGAGCCGGTTTGGCTCTTGGCGTTAGTGCTGCAAATGCTGAAACACCTAAAATGGGGGGTACTCTCGAGTTTGTAGTACCTGGTAAAGCACCAAGCTATGATGGCCATATCGAGACGACATATGCTATGATACACCGTGTTCGTCCATTTTATAGCCTGTTGATTCGGGTTAACCCTGATAATCCATCAGATCCTAGTGATTTTGTTTGTGATTTGTGCGATGGTGACGTTCCAAAGCCTACTGAGAACGGAACTAAATATACTTTTAAGCTTCAAAAAGGTGTTAAATTTCACAATGGAACGCCCTTAACATCTGCAGATGTTAAGGCTAGTTTTGATAAGATCATTTTCCCACCTGAAGGTGTAGCCAGTGCGCGGAAATCGTTCTTTAAAGCTGTGTCATCTATTACAACACCAGATGCTTCGACTATTGTCTTTAAGTTGGCGTTCCCAACAGGAAGCTTCATTCCTGCTTTAGCGACACCATTCAACTTTGTTTATTCAAAGGCTGATTTGGATGCACATGGGTACTCATGGCACAAAATGAACATTAATGGTTCAGGTGCGTTTAAGTTTGTTGAACACCAAAAAGGTGCCTTCATGACTGGTGTCAAAAACCCTGATTACCACCTCAAAGGACGTCCATACTTGGATGGTTATAAGGCGATTACATCAGCTAAAATGGCTTTAAGTATTCAGGCTATTCGTGGCAACCGGGCTGCAGCAGAATTCCGTGGCTTCCCTCCAAAAGCGCGTGACGACCTTGTGAAAGCACTTGGAAATAAAATCACCGTTCAAGAGAGCGACTGGAACTGTGTTCTTCTTGGAACACCGAACAATAAGATCAAACCTTTTGATGACACACGTGTACGTCAAGCTTTGACACTTGGTATTGATCGTTGGGCTGGTTCTAAGTATTTGTCTAAAATCGCAATTGTGAAAACTGTTGGTGGCGTCGTTTTCCCAAGCCACAGTTTAGCGGCAACAAAAGAAGAGCTAATGAAGCTCAAGGGATATGGTCCTGATATTAAGGCGTCACGTGCTGAAGCCAAAAAACTCCTTAAAGAAGCAGGCGTTCCTGGACTTAAATTCACATTCCACAACCGTGGCGTTGACCAACCTTATAAAATTGTTGGTACGTGGATGATTGACCAATGGAAAAAAACAGGTATGAAAGTTGATCAGCAGGTTAACCCAACTCCTGTATTCTATGATACATTACGTAAAAAGAAGACCTTTGATGTCTCAGTTGACTTTAACTGTCAGTCAGTCATTAACCCAATTGCTGATATTACCAAATTCCTTGGTTCTGCTGGCAATAACTACGGGTCTTATGAAGATCAGCCACTTGAGGATATCTATAACAAAATCCTCAAATCTGGTGATGTCGCTGAACAACGTAAGCTTATTCGTCAATATGAGAAGCATGCGCTTTCTGATGAGGCTCGGTTGATGATTTCGTTGTGGTGGTACAAAATCAATCCACACCGTTCATACATGAAGGGCTGGAAGATTGCTCCAAGTCACTATTTGAACCAGCACTTGGATAACGTTTGGCTAGATAAGTCATAGCTAACGCTCTGAAATGGACCCCACCTGCTCTATTATAGCGGGTGGGGTTCCACTTTTTAGATACGATAAATGCTTCGGATACGTCTTTATGATCAAATATTTAATTAAACGCCTTATGCTGCTTCTCCCAACCCTTTTGGGCGCGGCTGTTCTGGTTTTTTTCCTTTTACGGTTAGTTCCTGGAGATGTCTGCGAAATTAGATTGGCGGGGACAGGACTATACGCTGACCCTGCTGAAATTGAGCTTTGCCGCAAAGATTTAGGCCTCGACCAACCTATGTTTGTGCAGTTTTTTCAATTCCTTTGGGGATACGTGACACTTGATCTAGGAAAATCAATGTGGACAGGTGCACCGATCACGCATGAAATTAGCTTGCGATTTCACCTAACGCTTCAAGTCGCAATAATGTCTACACTTGTTGCTATTATTATAGCTATTCCATTTGGCATTATTTCAGCCGTAAAACAAAACACATGGATCGATTATATCGTTCGGTGGTTTTCAATCGCTGGAATTGCAATGCCATCGTTTTGGCTTGGTATCTTGATTATTTTAGGATTACTCATTGGCACCCAAGAGGTTTTTGGCGAGCCATGGATGCCTCCTATTGAATTTAAACCAGTTTGGGAAGATCCTGTTTGGAATATTTCTCAGTTAATTTGGCCTGCTGTTGCCACCGGATATCGGTATTCTGCTGTGGCAACCCGTATGACTCGCTCTGCTTTGCTTGAAGTGTTACGTGAAGATTATGTCCGGACGGCTCGTGCAAAAGGCTTGGTTGAAAAAGTGATTATTAATCGTCATGCCCTTAAAAATGCATTGCTGCCAGTTGTTACTATCATCAGTATCGAGTTCGCCTTTTTAATGGGGGGATTGGTTGTGACTGAACAGGTCTTTAACCTAAACGGTCTTGGTCGTTTGTTTGTTGAATCTGTTGGAGCTCAAGATTTCAACATGACACAGCAATTGGTTATGTTAGTTGTTTTGATTTTCGTGATGATGAACTTCTTTGTTGATATCCTTTATGCGTGGCTCGACCCGCGCATTCGTTACAGTTGAGGACACAGGTATGGTAGCGGTTTCTGATATACA
>CALJEW010000347.1 GCA_938074585.1 uncultured Rhodospirillales bacterium
ACTATTCAACTCACGCGATTTGTGTGTCTTCAACAATTCTATATTCTGAAACTGAATCAGAGAAATCAAGTAAAATAAAGAATTACTAAAACTCCAAAAATCATAAAAAGTTATTAAAATATATAGGTTATTAAGTTTACAGATAGCTAAGTGCTAAACACGAACTCCTAATTTTATTTGTTACGAATAAGTCACAAGCCTTTGAACCTATTGAAATTCGTTACTAGAAAAACTCACCCGCAGTCACAAATAAGTCACCTTTAAGGAGCACATTTCAAACGCTATTTGTATGTTGTGGTCTCAAAGCGTGCCCAAGGACTTTGTAGTAAAAATCGACGAGTTCATTTATTCGGACGGCTTTAGTGGCGGTAAGCGAACATAGAATTTTTACAATTGTGCATTTCGAACCCAGGTTTTTTAAGCATTGAATTCATAAACATAGCCATGTGGTGTGAAAGATTTGCGTTAGTTACCAAAGATGGTTTAGATATCTTCAAGGTCATTTACATTATTTAGGCCGCGGGGGATAAAAGTGGGATGATGGATCTGTATGGCAAAGCAACGCTGAACCGTAATCTTACCCCTTACATGTCTTAGCAAACGCGCAAAAAAGACATTAGTTATTATACCTAAAGACTGCTTTGTATGAGTTGCCAGATGTAATGACCGAAGCGGTTCATCAAAAATATTCATCTGCATTCGATGCTAGTTACGTAGATCGGCGATGCACGGTTGTTATTAAAGTGTACATGGAATTATCGGGCGTTGATGCACGTTTGAATAAATGTCGGAATGATAGATTTTTTAACTGGTTAAAATAGGCTACATATATATTCGTATTGCCATAATCGATGAACGGTGTGTCAATAAAAGAACGTATATGTATGAATTTAAAATCGAGGATTAAGTCATGAGCAAAATTGGTTTTATTGGTGTTGGCAACATGGGTGGCCCGATGGCTTGCAACCTTGTTAAAGCCGGACACGACGTCACCGCCTTCGATCTTTCACAAACCAACTTAGACGTCGTTGCAGATAGAGGCGCAACCATAGCCACATCATGCTCGGAAGCGGTAATAGGTGCGGATATTGTTCTGACAATGCTGCCCGCCGGAACCCATGTGAAGGACGTCTACTTTTCTGATGTTTTCGATAATGCATCTGAAGGAACTTTAATGATCGATTGTTCGACCATTGATGTAAATACCTCCAGAGCCGTCCATTTAGCGGCTGCAGAACGTGGGTTTTTGATGTTGGATGCACCCGTTTCAGGTGGCGTTGGCGGAGCAACTGCTGGCACACTAACAATGATGGTTGGCGGTACGGATGCGGCCTATGAACAAGCCAAACCAATTTTAGAAATTGTCGGCAAGAATAAAATTCACTGCGGTGCATCCGGGGCAGGCCAAGCGGCAAAAATGTGTAACAACATGATGCTGGGCATTCAAATGTCATCTGTTGCAGAAGCATTTGTTTTGGCTGAAAGCCTTGGTCTGAATGCACAAAAGTTATTTGATGTCTCGAGTACGGCATCAGGGCAGTGCTGGTCACTAACAAACTATTGCCCTGTTCCGGGGCCAGTTCCAGCATCACCCGCAAACAACGATTACAAACCCGGTTTTGCCACTGCTTTAATGCTCAAAGATATGAACTTAGCTTTGGATGCGGCTAAAAGTGCGGGGGTCGATGTTAGCGTTGCTGAAAGGGCTGCAAAAATTTACAGCAGTTATTCTGAAGCAGGTGGCTATGGAAAAGACTTTTCTGGAATTATAGAACACATCCGGGAAAGCTGATTCTTAGGGTCTTTTAAATAAACTCCGATGAATGCTGGAATTTGCGGACAGGGTAGAGCTCGTTCGAAGGGCGCGGTCCAACAGGATTTAGGTTATGTGTATCAACGCCCCGTGCCATGTAAGCCTCAAACGTTGGCCACACATCTAAATCACATTTCACATTGGTTGGGCAAAACCGCATGGTGATACCGGAGCGAACCCGGTCCGATGTGTTAGCATCAGAGCCATGAAGTGTTCCATCATCGTGTAAGGATATTTCCCCAGCTTTTAAACTGAGCGTGACAATTTTATCGTGATCGATCGTATCTGCATCGGCTTCCTGCTCTAGGGCTAAATGAGGGGCCGGATTAGTATGGTGGGATAGAATGCCTTTTTTGTGGCTGCCTTTAACAATTTTCATAGCCCCGTTTCCTTCATCGGAATCAAACACGGCAAGCCATACTGTGACTGTGCGTTGTGGTTTAAGCGGCCAATATTGAGCGTCCTGGTGCCATGGAACAACGGAACCATCGTTTGGGTATTTGGTGAAAAACTGCCCGCCCCATTGATAAAAATTGGGGCCGATTATGTCTTCTACATAATTTAAAATCGTAGAATTACGGCACAGTTCATTAAATTTTAAACTCGCCTTATGCCACATATTTACGCTGCTTAAATCAATGTCTGCAGGAAGTCGGGCGGCTAATTCTTGAAATAAAGCCTGTAACTCTGAAACACCCTCAGCAGAAAAAACAGGTAGATTTTTCACATAACCATCACGTTTATACTGCTCTTTTTCAGCATCCGTTAATCGGCGCTTATCTGAAGAAAGACCAAACTTTACTGGGCTAATGATGTTCATAATAATCTCCCAAAATTAATTATGGTTATCAAAATGTAAAGGACCTATATTTTTATACAACGGTAAGGTTGCATTTACCGCTATATTTGTTCAAAACTTGATCAAAATACAACCGAACTTAAATGCAATTTTTTAAAAATGAGATGAATATGAGTAATCCTTTATACCGTGGCATTTGGCCCGTTGTTCCAACCCCATTTAATGAAAACGGATCGATTGATTACGAAGGCCAAAAACGCGTTTTGGATTGTATGATAGATCAAGGCTCAGACGGCTTGTGTATTCTAGCTAATTATTCTGAACAAATGGTGATGTCGGATGAAGAACGTCAAACCTTGACAGAGCTATGTTTTGAACACGTCGCAAACCGGGTGCCCATCATGGTAACGTGTTCTCATTTCTCGACAGATATTGTTGAAGCTCGCTGCCGTCATTCCGCCAAATTAGGCGCTGCAATCATTATGCTCATGCCGCCTTATCATGGAGCGCTGATGCAAGCCGGTGAACAAGGCATGTATGAGCATTATTCCAGAGCGGCGGATGCAGCGGGAATTCCAATTATGGTTCAAGACGCCCCACTTGCGGGTGTTCAAATGACTGTTCCATTTTTAGCACGGATGGCTAAGGAAATTCCACTGTTACAGTATTTTAAAATCGAAATGCCCCAAACAGCCGCTAAGCTTAAAGCCCTGATTGAAGCGGGTGGTGATAATATCGTTGGGCCTTTTGATGGCGAAGAAGGAATTACGTTGCTAGCTGATTTAGATGCAGGTGCAACCGGCAGCATGAGTTCTGGCTTGTTAACCGATCTGTTAAAACCCGTTTTGGGTCATCATATCGCAGGTGATCGGGATAAAGCTGAAGCCCAGTACAACAAAATATTGCCGCTGATCAATTTCGAGAATCGCCAATGTGGGTTCCGTGCCTGTAAAACAGCCATGAAATATGGCGGTGTTATTAAATCAGATTTCGTTCGCCACCCAACGGTGCCATTGCCCCAATCAACAGGTGATGAATTGATCCGAATAGCCAAAACGCTTAATCCACTTGTCTTAAGTTGGGGGCGTTAAGCAAAACCTGAGTGAGTGGCTACATTTGCGAACGTGGCTTTGCGTCAAATAAGTGCGTTAAGCACCACAGCATTTTTTAAACTTTTTGCCGGAACCGCAAGGGCAGGGATCGTTGCGGCCCACTTTTTCGACAATCCGTTGTTCTGGTTTTGGGTTTATGGTGCAATCTTCAAAAACCCATTTTCCGTCTTCGCGGGTGAATTGAGCTAGCTCGTGATGAACAACCTGTTGACCCTGTTCACGATATTTGGCAACAAATTCGACGGTTCCAGTTTCGTCATTTTTGCCACCATCAATACATTTTCTGATTTCAAGGCCCATCCATTTGGTGCCTGATGCCTGTTGTTCAAACTCTTCTGCATCGAAGTCTGACTTTTGGCGTTCTGATAGAGTGGATTTCAAGTAATCTCCCTTAACCAAAACAAACGCTGAATACCGAGATTTCATTAAGCTAAGAGCGGTTGGCGCCGGAGTGCCATCAATATATCGTCCACAGCAAGCATCAACAGCTAGGGCAGAACCACAGGGGCATTCAGTCATAATTAGGTATCCTTTGAATTAAATGTATTTCGGTTCTTTAATGAAACAAAGCGATAACACAAGCAAACAACGATGAGTTAATAAAAATGTTCTACTTCGTTTGCTCAGGCAACCGGTAACAAAAGCGATAAAATAAGGATTCTGGCACCGTACGTATCAATTTATTGACCAAAACCATAACGATAACAACAAGAACAAGCCGTGCAAACAGAACGCCGCTGATGTGCCCACCCAAAATCAATGCAAACAAGGTGTCTTCTATTAAACTATGACAAATGGACATTAAGACAAGGGATTGAAAAACCGTTTTGTGTCCTAATTTCCCGCTTTGTGCTTCGCGTAAAATCAAACCGCCACCAAACATCATCCCCAACAAAACGCCAGTCATTGTTATACTCGTTGCATCTTTAGATATCCCCATAATTGACAAAAATGGAGCTAAAGCTCTGGTGATCAAACGGGTTGCTCCCGTGATATCGAATAAGCGCAGCACAAAGATCAAAAACAGAATGACCCAGAATATATAAAAGAAAGAAATAGCTGTATTTTGTAACCAAATCAGCCACGGAGCATCGATTTGAGTATCAGGAGCCCACGCCACGACAAGCGGTGCTTGAAGAAGATCGAACGATGTATAGATCAAGTTTAAAAACCAGCCCAAAAATAAAGCCGTTGTGATCCGAATAAGCGTCGCAAAAATAAGACGAACCCGGGCGCGGTTGATGATTTGTTGTTCCATCGGTAATGCGTGTGCAACAACCATTATCGACGTTAAAACCGTCGCTTGCGCAACTGTCATGTCCAACCCTGAAAGCATAGCGGCTAAAACGGTCGCCCCGCCGTACATGCCTGCAACAAAAGTAGTGACAAGGACCAACGATGTTTCAGGTGGTAAATCAACGATCGACATGAACGGTGCCATTGATTTGGCGAGTTCTATGTGAAGGCCAAAACCAATTCCGATGCGAACAATAATCATCACCGGTACAACAATTTTAAGCAGTGTCCAATAGATGTCTAGCGACGTTTTTACACCATCGAAGACAAAATTTTTAATTTTAGAAATCATTTAATTTTAAATAGAGGTAAAAGGGGCCCTATGCCATATCAAAAAAAAGAATTTCTGCTTAATCAATCGATTGTTGCGGTTGACTGTTTGGTGCAGGGTGGCAACACTCCAAAGATTGATTTCAAACAAGAGGACGTCATTGATGCGCAACGACCCTACTTTTAAGTAC
>CALJEW010000348.1 GCA_938074585.1 uncultured Rhodospirillales bacterium
CTGAATAATTAATAAATTTTAATACAAGTTGAAATAAACCATATTTTATTTCTATCTGGTTGAGGATTGAACATCTAGGTCCTTAGCATTTTGCGTGACGTTAAGTGAACGATGTGGGAGATTGTATTGAATGGGTTCAATTTCTGCATACGTCTGTAATAGCAGAAAATCTATCCAGAATTAATTATTATTTATTTTATGAATAAGTTATCGGCTTGAGGAAAATTCATGAGCAAAGAGAAAACCAAAACGACTGATACGAAACCCGCTAAAGATGGTGTTTCGACCAAAACCGAGACTAAAATTAAAAAAGACGATAACCCCTCCACACCATTACCTGCCAAACAGTCAATGGATGGAAAAGATGCTAAAACCACGCCATCTGATACCCCCGAAACAAAAAAGAAACCCCATGTTCGCGGCGAGACACAGAAACCCGTTAGTAAAGAGTATTTGAATAATTGGAATTCAATTTTTAAGAAAAAATAGTAGCCTCCACTTGTTCATTGTCCATTCAGACGAATTCTGAAATGGTGATATTTTAAGCACACGCCCGCAATGCCATGCCGCTAGGACGCTTTTTCGATGATCTCGTACTTTCTAAAGTTATCCTAGGTGCCGGCCGGGCAGCAGTTTGAGTCAATATAGTAGCACCTCAAACGGGCGGAGCACTGCCTTACAGGACAGGAATATAACATTAAATTTGATCGATATCTTATCTCAGTTCGTAATGCGGAACAGGTCAAAAGATTGTTGGTATAGCGAGTGAATATAATCGTCACGTAGCTACGCCTGCTGGGGTATAAAAATTTCTCGGTCTATCCTAAAATTGATAAAAGAAGACAATATGATCGATTTAACTATGGCCTTCTCTGCCTTCTTGTGCCCGGCCAAAGGGAATCCGTTGCCTTTATTTTCGCTTATTACGTATCCAAGACGAGATTGGAGCACCAAATAATCCAAGAAAAGCGAAAATAAGGAACATTGCGGCCAGCGGTTGCATGGGGATTTGCCACCATTCACCATCGAACATTTTGAGAGAGTTTTGGAAATTTGTTTCTACCATCTCACCTAAAATAAGCCCGACGGCAATGGGGGCCACCGCAAAGCCGTTACGTCGCGCAAAAAATCCGACAACGCCAAATATAAGCACAATCCAGACATCCAAAAGAGACGAGCTTAGC
The DNA here is from genome assembly GCA_938074585.1 of uncultured Rhodospirillales bacterium. GTDB lineage: Bacteria > Pseudomonadota > Alphaproteobacteria > Rhodospirillales > Casp-alpha2 > JABMNT01. The sequence continues at coordinate 1,185 of CALJEW010000348.1, forward strand.
GCATAAGCACCAATGACTGCGAGCGCGAAAACAATGGGCCAAAGAAGTTGCAACGGAACAAGAGAAATGCGGGCAAACAATTTAGCCGCGTAGAGCCCCATAAACAAAAACATCAGATTAGCGATCAGCATTGCGCCAAAAATTTGATATACCGTACCAACTTGTTCAGTAAATAAATAAGGGCCGGGGCGCAAACCATGAACCATAAGACCAACAAGAATAACCGCCGTTGTGCCGCTACCCGGAATACCAAGCACCATGGTTGGTACCATTGCACCACCGGTTGCCGCGTTATTGGCAGCTTCCGCGCCGGCAATGCCTTCGATCGAACCTTTACCAAATTCCTCTTTATGTTTTGACCATCTGCGTGCTTCAGAATAACCAATCATCGATGCCACCGTAGCACCTTCGGCTGGAAGTATGCCGATAAAGGTGCCAATACCACAAGAGCGGGCAACCGTTTTCCAAATGCGTTTGTAATCCGCGCGGGTTGGTAGTTTTACTGCCTTCATGCCAATCGTGTTGACGATCATATTAATCCGATCGGATTGTATCAGGAGTTCCGAAATGGCGAATAAACCAATAAATACGGGGACAAAAGAAAGACCTTCATATAGTTCATAATTGCCGAACATAAACCGTTCAATACCAGTAGTGGGTTCCGCGCCGATAGTTGCCAACCAAACGCCAAAGCAGCCCCCAATTAAGTTCCGAACTGTGCCACCAGCGCTGATGGAAGCGAGCATAGATAGGCCAAATAGGGTGAGCGCAAAATATTCAGGGGGCCGAAATTCATAAGCAACACGCGCGAGCATGGGAGCTGCAATACACAAGACAAGAACAGAAAAAATACCACCAATTGTACTTGAGACAACAGCTATTCCTAACGCGCGCCCCGCTTCACCCCGCTGGGCAAGTGGATATCCATCGAACGTTGTCGCAGCAGCAGCGGAGGTTCCAGGCGTGTTAATTAAAATTGCGGTAATTGAGCCGGCAAACGTTGCAGACACATATATAGTCGCAAGCACAGTAATCGCATGCACTGGTTCCATCGTCAGGGTGAAGGGCAATAAAAGGGCGGCACCCGTTGTAGCACCTAGGCCGGGAAGCACGCCAATGATCACGCCTAAAATTGTCGTGGCGAAAATAAGGAAAAGAAGGTAAGGTTCCGTCACCACCGATGCCATGGCTTGTATTGCTTCGATCATATCTGGTGCTCCTTAACCATAATACCAGTTGGTGAGAAGGCCCCGTGGAAAACGGACTCTCAAAACCAAATCAAACAAAAAAAACACTGTGATTGGCGTAACAAGTGAAATAGCCCCAGCGACCAGAATTCGCCGTTCCCCCCACAATAAACACATCACAAACATCACAACTGCAATACTTATGAACATATCAAGGTAAACGGTCAGGAGATAAAAAATGATAAAAAGCGCCATTGTGCACCACGTATGATAGGTATCACGTTTAGCTTTTTTTGGTGGGTTTTTATGGTATTGAATGGTTAGAAAAGCTGCCAATACTAAATTAATAATCATCAGGAAAACTGGAAAAACACGCGGTTGCATGCTGTCGCCAACGATCATTTCTGGTGACAAATCGAGCTGTAGCGCTGCCCAGATTACGATAAGCGAAAAAGCAGAAATAAGTCCCGGAATTGCGAAAGTTTTCATAACAAAAAATAAACGGTGCTTCCCGAGGGAAGCACCGTCTCCATAGATTAAAGCAGGATTTACTTAACCAGGCCCATTTCTTTCAAAGCCGGGCCGAACTCTCCGACCATGGACTTGATTTGTTTAGCCCAAGCTGTTGAGCCCTGTGGTGACGTTGAATCGAGACCAGAGTTTCCAAGATAAGCCTGATACATAGAATGCTTCATTGCCTTAGCAATGCCCTTTTCAAGCGCCGCAACGCGTTCTTTCGGAGCACCCGCATGCGTTACGAAACCACGTGTCGTCGAAAGAACAAGATTGATACCCAACTCTTTAGCTGTTTTTGCTTTTGGAATTGGAGCCATTCCTTGTTCGGCCAAAATTACCAACGGACAAATATCACCTGCTTCGACCGGAGCTGCCGCTTCAGATAAATTTAATGTTCCAACATCAACCGAACCTGCAACCAACTGTGTTGCTAATTCCCCGCCACCCTTGAATGGAATATAAGTTGGCATTGGCAATCCAAGGCGCTTCGCCCACAAATAAACCGTAATGTGATCAATGGTCCCACTTTGGGTGCCACCAAACTTTACTTTGTCGCCGTTTTTGAGGCCAGCAACAAACTCTTCAGGCGTTTTGTAAGGGCTTTTTTTACAGTTAACCATGAGGATTTGTGGATCATTGGTGCCACGAGCAATCGGCGCCATGTCTTCAACTCTGAGCTTGGTTTTACCTTTGGCCATGGTAATGGCGTGACCAACGGTGAAGGTTAAAATTGTATTTCCATCAGCGGGCCGGCTCATGAAGTAGTTCATTGCAGCAGCGCCGCCACCACCCCGTTTGTTCACAACGACCATGTCTTGCTTCAATGTTTTGCGACTGCGCAACATCATCATTCGTGAGTTTACGTCTGTTCCCCCACCGGCACCCGCATGGGTGACAACTTCAATTGCAGGCTTATCTGCAGCTTGACTAGCGGCACTTGTTAGGCCCAGCAAACCAAGACCAGATGTTACTGCAGTAAGCA
>CALJEW010000349.1 GCA_938074585.1 uncultured Rhodospirillales bacterium
TCCTTATCTTTGTTGGCCACCCCTTGGGATTTCCATTCAGGTATTGGTGCGCATTTACTTTACCTAACCACATTGCGCCCCAGCCCAGAATTGATCCTATCAACCATAGGGAATTTACCCGTCGACATTCTTCAAGTTCTGTTTGCCAGCTTAAATCCTTCTTTAACCGGCACCAAATTCCGCGCCTTCTTAAGTATGAAACCCTCAAGCCCGCGGGCCCAACATTTTGTTACATTGGAAGACTGGTCAAATGATGGCGTTCCTTTGGTCGCTAACGTCGCCAAGGAATGTTTGTTTGATTGGTACTTAGAAAACAACCCCGCAAAAGGCGAATGGGTGGTAGGAGGGCAATCCATAGATCCTCATTCAATAACCTGCCCATCCCTTACAATCATTCCTGAGCACGACTACATTGTTCCCCCGGTGTCAGCCAAGGCATTGGCCAAACTTCTTCCAGAAAATAAAATGCATCTGATCAAAGCTGGACATATAAGCATGATGACAGGCAGCAATGCTAAAGTAGAATTTTACGAACCCTTAGCGAAGTGGATAAAGTTGCAGTCAATGGATATAGATCAGGGCTTTGATACAGCCTAGCTCAACTCTCTTCGCAGGTGCACAATTTTTCTTGCGTAAATACAGTATCCCACTTATAAACTTAAATAAGAGCCTTCTCGCAAGTGCGAAGCAAACTGTATAACAGTTCAAAAATACCATTTTCGGTTATAAGCCAATTCCATATGTGGAGGAATACAAGATGTCTGATGTTGTTATCGTTGCTGCTGCCCGCACCCCGGTTGGTGCTTTTGCAGGAGCATTAAGTTCTGTCCCCGCTGATTATTTAGGCCAAATTACTATTACTGCTGTGCTTGAACGCGCAGGCGTAGCGCCCGAAGATGTTGATGAAGTCATTTTAGGTCAAGTTTTAACTGCTGGCACAGGTCAAAACCCGGCGCGTATTGCTGCGGTTAACGCGGGCATACCTGTCGAAAAAACGGCCTATGTTATTAACCAGCTTTGTGGTTCCGGCCTTCGAACTATTGCTTTGGGTAGCCAAGCTATTCAATTGGGCGATGCAAACATTATTGTTGCCGGTGGGCAAGAAAGCATGAGCCAATCACCGCACTGCATTCAAATGCGTAATGGCACAAAAATGGGTCCCGCCGAAATAGTCGACACCATGATTAAAGATGGTTTGTGTGATGCCTTCAACGGCTATCATATGGGTACCACAGCCGAGAACGTTGCCACTAAATGGCAATTAACCCGAGAAGAACAAGATGAATTTGCAGCGGCATCCCAACAAAAAGCTGAAGCCGCTATGGCAGCAGGAAAGTTTAAAAACGAAATTATTCCAGTCACAATCAAGACTCGCAGGGGTGATGTGATTGTTGATACAGATGAATACCCAAAAGCTGGCGTTACCGCTGAAGGCTTAGGTAAGCTTCGCGCCGCGTTCTCTAAAGACGGTACAGTTACCGCCGGAAACGCATCTGGCATTAACGATGGCGCAGCATGCGTTGTTATGATGAGTGAAGAAGAAGCTGACAAACGCGGCATCAAGCCGTTAGCAAAAATTAAATCTTGGGCAACAGCTGGTGTTGACCCGTCAATCATGGGCACAGGCCCCATTCCTGCCAGCCGAAAAGCTCTTGAAAAAGCAGATTGGACGGTTGCAGATTTGGACCTGATTGAAGCGAATGAAGCTTTTGCGGCACAAGCATGTGCAGTAAACAAAGATTTGGGCTGGAACACAGACAAAGTTAACGTAAATGGCGGCGCGATCGCATTGGGCCACCCCATTGGTGCTTCTGGTGCCCGCGTTTTGGTCACATTGCTGCATGAAATGGAAAAACGAGACGCTAAAAAAGGTTTGGCTACTTTGTGCATTGGTGGCGGCATGGGCATCGCCATGTGTATAGAACGTGCTTAACTTGAGTACGTAGAACTTCACAAAATCAGTTCTAATAAGCAGGCCTATATGCACTTACGTTACATGTGTTTTAGGGTATTAATTATATGAGTAGAGTAAGAATCGTAACTGGAGGGACACGTTGAATTGGCGTAGCTATTCCCACTATGTTAAAAGACAACGGCTATACCGTAGCCGCTACATACACAGGGAACTACAAAGCAGCAGCTGTATTTTCAAAAGCCAATAGCATCAACGTTTATAGATTTGATGTTGGATATTTTAATGCCTGCGAAACCTCAATCGCACGTATCACCGCCGATTTAGGCCCTATTAAAGTGCTTGTAAATAATGCTGGAATCACCCGCGATGGCACCATGTACCGCATAGAACGCGACAAGTGGGATGCGGTTTATAAACACGAACTTAGGATCTTTAATATGAGCCGCTTGGTTATTGAAAGCATGCGCTCGAAAGGCTTTGGTCGGATCGTCAACATCAGATCAATTAATGATCAAGCGGGCTAATACGGTCAGGCCAACTACACCGCTGCAAAATCTGGTATCCATGGATTCACCAAAACGTTGGCTCAAGAAGCGGCGGCAAAAGGCATTACAGTGAATGTAATAGCACCAGGTTACGTTGCCACTGAAATGGTTCGTGCTGTTCCTGCAGAGGTTTTAGAAAAGATCGTTGCCAAAATTCCAGCGGGTCGTTTAGGTGATGCCAATGATATTGCGCGCGGCGTTTTGTTCTTAGTTGCTGATGAAGCTGTATTTTTTACCGGCTCCACATTGTCAATCAATGGTGGGCAACACATTTACTAAACGACGTCAAATTGTTTATATTAAAGGGCTTCTTCCTTAGATCGGTGAGGCCCTCTTTGTTTGTCTAAGATGTGGCCATGCGATTTTTATCCGCTTTGGACCTTCTATTGTTACCAACAATGGTAATTGCGCCAGCTAGCCACTAAAAATTTATTTAACAGCTGTCCGGGGCGTATGGAACATTGTTCAATCTGATAATAAAGTTTCGGTGAGCAGTCGCTTTGGGACTTGGCGTCAATTAATTTTGGCCAATAACCTCATGGATTTGGTCCACGGCCACCCCCGAAAGCCGTTACGGTTTACGACCCGAATAAGCTCCCCGATACAGAAATTTCACTTAGGAGCAACAACATCAAAAGCGCATGATTTGCCCGCCCAACAGATCTATATGATCACGGCGTATTAGGAGATTCAATTCAGGCTGGTGCAGGTAAGGGCGTAGCCAGTTGGAGTGTGGCTCTTGCTTGCTTAATGATAGCATGCGGTGTTGTTATTACCTCAAAAGATATGCTGTTTAAACGTCTTCCGAATAAACGAATCCCTCAATAGACACGATATCTATAGCTTAACACTAACAGTTCCTAGATAATAAGGCCTTATGTGGATAGATGTTGTTGATCTTAGGGATTTTTATGCGAACGATCTGGGGCGAATTACGCGCCGGATGATCCGACGCAAATTACGCTCAATCTGGCCTGAAGTTTCAGGGAAAAGCGTTTTGGGTCTTGGCTATGCCGTCCCCTATTTACAAAGTTTCCAAGGAGAAGCCACGCGGGTCATTTCAGCAATGCCGGCCGGACAAGGCATTCTTCATTGGCCCGATGATGGCAAAAACCTGACGGCTTTAGTTGACGAGTTTGAGCTGCCCTTAGCTGACTTATCTATGGACCGTGTGGTTTTAGTTCATGCTCTAGAATGCGCAGAACAAATCCGCCCCTTAATGCGCGAAATTTGGCGTGTCATGTCTGAAAGTGGCCGCTTAATTGTCGTCGTTCCCAATCGGCGCGGGCTATGGGCCCGGTTCGAGCGCACTCCATTTGGCCATGGCCTTCCCTATTCCAGCGGACAACTATCGAAACTTTTACGCGACACCATGTTCACCCCGGTTGAAACACACCGCGCTCTTTACATACCTCCAACCCGGTCCCGAATGATGCATTCCGCCGCACCTGCGCTAGAAACCCTAGGCTCTCGAGCCTTTTCGGCTTTTGCAGGTGTCATTGTAATGGAGGCCGTAAAGCAAATATATGCAGGCCAACCGACAATAGAACGCAAACAAAAACGCCGTGTGATCGCCATGCCGCAGCGCAGCCAACGAACGCCCCCAGCTAAAGGATTGACACGTAACTGTAATCGTCCGATTGCAGGGCAAGTGATCTTAAAAATATGATTGTTTTCTTTGCTTTCACCCGCGCTTAGCATTATCACTAGTCTATTAATCTTCGTTGATATCTGTGACAATTCCCGTCATTTAATTGACGTATGGGCGCACAAACACAAAGAAGTTGAGAGTATTTTATAGCGTGACGGAAAAAGATTATGGCCAGCGATAAAAAACAACTTGAGGGCCTTCGGGACCGGATCGATGAAATCGATGCCCACATACATGATTTAATCATGGAGCGTACTGAGGTTGTTGAAGGTGTCCGCAAGGTTAAAGACAGCTTAGGATCAAAGGTCATGATCCGCCCATCGCGAGAAGCTGAAGTCCTGTATCGGTTGATGGAGCGCCATAGAGGTCCTTTCCCGAAGCAAGAAATAGCACGCATTTGGCGCGAATTGATTGTTGCGACATGTAGCTTCGAGGGTCCCTTTTCCGTTGCGGTTTATCACCCAGGAAATGAGCCCGGATATTGGGATTTAGCGCGAGACCAATACGGAGCTTTTACCCCCATGACACGCCATACCGCCGCCCGGCGCGTTGTTGAAGCCGTACAAAGAGGCGAGGCAACTTTGGGAATCGTTCCAATCCCGAAGCGCGATGATGATGAGAATTGGTGGCGCCATATTGTTAGTGAGCACAAAGACACACCCCGCATCATTGCCCGCTTGCCGTTCATTGGAACAGGCAACGCCAGAAACTCAGGTCTTGAAGCGCTTGTTATTTGTCCTGTCTTAAATGAAGGAACCGGCCGTGACCGTTCATACATTGCAATCGAAGCGACAGCAGATATAGGCTACAACGTTATTAAATCAGCCTTAACCAAAGCCAATTACATCGTTGCTTTTAACCAACATTGGCACGACCCATCGCGACCTCCCGGCTGGTTTTACTTCATTGAAGTTTTTGGGTTCGTTAACCCCGATGGCCGCCAAGCCAAAAAGCTCATGGGGGCTTTGGGTAAAAAAATAAACCGCATCGTACATCTGGGGGGGTATGCAACTCCCTTAAACAAAAAAGATTTAAAACAAATTAAAAAACCTTCAGGAAAACCAAAAAATGACCACCCCTAGTGCTAAACCCGGCGTCATGTTGATCAAACCCTATGTTGCAGGTGGATCAAACTTAGAAGACCGTGACGACATTATAAAATTAAGCTCCAACGAAGGTGCATTTGGGCCAAGCCCCAAAGCGCAAGCGGCATATACAAAAGGGGCGGCTGAATTACATCGTTACCCAGACGGCGGATCGACCGAACTCCGTGAAACAATCGCTAAAGTTCATGGCTTGAATGCAGACCAAATCGTCTGTGGGGCTGGATCTGACGAATTGATAGCACTGCTATGCAGCTCTTACGCAAGCGAAGGCGATGAAGTTTTATATAGCCAGTACGGGTTTTTGATGTATCCGATTTCGGCTATGGCTGCTGGGGCAACTCCCGTTACCGCGCCTGAGACAGATTTGACTGCAAATGTTGACGCGCTGCTAGCTGCTGTCACGGATCGCACTCGAATTTTGTTTTTGGCAAACCCAAACAATCCAACGGGCACTTCCTTACCCGCAAGTGAGGTCAAACGGCTGCATGATAACTTACGCGGTGATGTATTACTGGTAATTGATGCGGCATATGCCGAATACATTGCCCATGAAGATTACACAGCAGGCATTGAATTGGTTGACGCGGGCGATAACGTTATCATGACACGCACGTTCTCAAAAATTCATGGCCTTGGCGGCGCAAGGCTTGGCTGGGCCTATGGGCCGACGAATGTGATAGATGTACTTAATCGGGCACGTGGCCCCTTCAATGTCAATTCGGCCGCTCTTGATGCGGGCGTTGCGGCTATTCAAGATAAAGAGTTCACCAAAAAATGCGTTGCCCATAATTTGAAATGGCTGGCGTGGACACGAGACGAGTTACGTGAACTTGGACTTACCGTTACCGACAGTGCGGGTAATTTTTTACTTGTCGAATTTGATGGGACAAGCCAACGGAATGCTTCCGCAGCAGATAAATATTTGCAAGGGAAAGGCATCATTGTACGAAGTGTTGCCTCTTACGGATTACCAAATCATTTACGCATAACCATTGGTTTGGAAGAAGAAATGCGCCGCGTTATTGATGCACTTTGCCATTTTTTGGGGAAGAACTGTGACTGACACTAATGTCCAACGCATCGCATTGGTTGGGATTGGATTAATTGGGTCTTCCATCGCAAATGCAGTCCGCAAAGAAAATTTAGCCGCGCATATAGCAATTTCGACCCGGTCTGAGACAACATTGGCACGGGCCGAAGTCTTGAATTTGGGAGACAGCTATCATGCCCAAGCAACAGACGCGGTTAAAGATGCTGACATTGTTGTCATCTCAGTTCCTTTAAGCGCATGCGAAGCCGTTGCTAAAGAGATTTCAACCGCTTTAAAGCCGGGCGCGATCGTCACTGATGTTTCATCGTGCAAAGCTTCTGTGATTGCAGATATGGGGCCACACATTCCAGATGGCGTTCATTTTGTTCCAGGGCACCCGATTGCGGGCACTGAACATTCAGGACCAGATGCGGGTTTTGCAGATTTATTTAAGGGCCGCTGGTGCATTCTGACACCACCTAAAGGCACTGATGAAAAAGCTGTTGAACAGATCAGCGAGCTTTGGAAAGAAATGGGCAGCATGGTCGAAGTGATGGAGCCAGAACATCATGATCAAGTGCTTGCCATCACATCGCACTTACCGCACTTAATTGCCTATTCAATTGTTGATACTGCGACCAATTTGCAAGATGACTTAAAACAAGAAGTGATCAAGTTTTCAGCCAGTGGATTTCGAGATTTCACACGCATTGCAGCCTCTGACCCCGTCATGTGGCGTGATGTGTTTATGAAAAACCGCGATGCTGTTTTGGATATACTGGGTCAGTTTTCAGAAGATTTGGCCGCATTGCAACGCGCTATCCGCCGCGGTGAAGCCGATAAGCTGGAAGAAGTTTTCACCCGAACCCGTGAAATTAGGCGCAGCGTTATTGATTTCAAACAAGACTAACCCGTCCCCATAAGGAATAAAATTTGTAAACCGTTATTCAAAGTTTCTTAGCCGGATTTCCAGTCTTGATTCTCCATTCATCGGTGACCTTAGCTATCTGAGTCGTTGGTGTATTCGTATACATAAAAATCACACCTTATGATGACATCGCTTTAATTAAAGCGGGCAATACAGCTGCAACCGTTTCCTCATCCGGGACTATTATTGGTTTTGCCGGCCACTTACTTTTGCCATGCCAGCAGTATTACGTTTTATGAAATTTTGATTTGGGGGCCAGTGACTTTGCTTTTGCAATTGGTTGCTTATCGGATCACAGATGCTGTACTGAGAGATTTACCAAAGTGAATTGTTGAGGGTGAAATCGGGCCTGCCATTTTTTTAGTCACCATAAAAATTACCTTTGCAGCTATTAACACAGCGGCTTTTACTGGCTAAATATCATGCGCCGTATTGATTGGATTATGATGATTGCCCTGGTTGTTTTGGCTTTGGGCGGGAAGTTGGCTAACTTTGGCGAAAGCTCTATTAATCCTCAAACTCCACAAAATCCACGCCGACCATCTCCTCAAGTTTTCAGCGATAAATTTTGGGGTGCAGAGACACAAAATTGGTTATCCCAAAACCTACAAAAAAGCAGAAAAGGTAACTTGGCTTTTGCTCAACTTCCTAAAGTTGGAACGATACAGCAAAACACGGAACGAGCTTCATCCGTGGGCACTGCATTTTCCATATTAAAACGTGGTTTGTGGTTAACAGTTAAGCATGTTGTTACGGGGTGCGATAAAGCATACGTGCAAACTGGTAACAAAAAAGTTCACAACATCACGAACATCGATTTTCACCCCAATGCAGATATCACCTTATTAACAACCCGTGGCGCGCCCGCATCTCTAAACTTATTAAAATCATAAAACAACTTAAACCATGCTTTTAGCATTGGTTTTCCAAACGGGCAACCCGGTGCCGTTCATGCCCGCTACATTGGGGAAATGACCATGCATCACCGTGGCCACAAAGGGTTTAGGGAACGCGTCCATACGTGGACAGAACAATCACGCATCCCTAATCGTTCCGGATCCTTGGTCGGAATAAGCGGTGGCGCCGTAATGGATGATCAAGGAAATATCATAGGCATTGTTCAGGCCGAATCTTGACGCCGGGGCCGTATTATGACGACAGAACCAGAAACCATTAAGAATTTTTTTCAAATAACTTCAACACATATCCCCACATCATCAGCTGAAAGATTTGAATTTTGATTATCTCCAGATGGGTATCAAAAAACTGCCCGCAAATTAATTATCAGCTTGCGGGTTGCATAGGTTTTATGCCTCGTCGATTAAAGTCACCACCGGATAGGGGCGAGCTCTAGCAGCTTAAGGGTTCCCGCATAAAAAGTTCTATCTTGTAACGTCAACGACATGTCTAAATACGAACTTTTCCCATCCTCTGATTTTTCAGACAACACGCCCAAAGCGATTTTAGTAGCGAGCAACTTCCCTATGGGGATAAGCCCTTTATTATACAAAGCATCAACCGTCGCAAATACACCGCCTGCTTTAACCGCAAAAGCGCCGACCGGCTGCATTTGGGAATCAAGGGCTAAGGTTCCATCACCCCAAACCCGAAGGGGTGGGTAATCTATATCGAACGATTTGAAGTCTACCGTCCCGCCCTCATCACGCCATGACGCAAACACATAAGGCCAATGCTCCACCTGAAAACGCTCCTTCACGTATCCTTTTGCGTCTATGTGGCGCACATTGCGCCCTAAAGGTAATGTTACCCTTTCAGGCATTTCCATATCGCGAATTCTGATTTTGAAAGAAGGAACATCACTTGAAATATCTAGTAAGGAGATTTCTGTTTCTGTGATTTTAAACGTGTCATTTGCACTTAAGTCATTGATTTCTAAACCAGATAAATTAACAATTACTTGATCAGCAACGCCACCCTTTAGCATTACCATTCCGCGCCATTTTTCAGCGTTCCCTTCAAAGGTTTTTACGCCCGTTTGTTTGTTCAATTTCCATTGGTGCCGGCCTGATAAATCAAACTCTATTGTATTAAACGCCCACGGCTTTAAAGATAGCTTTAAAGTATCGCTAGACCAAGCCCCCCCCATTTGATTTGATTTTTCAAGGTGAGGGACCAATACAGTTAGCTTAACAGAACCAGGGAATCCCGCTTGGGAGCGGTTTTTATAAGTGGTTAAAATACCTTGATCGCGTTGCTGCTCGATCCAAATATCGACGTTTTTTTCAAATTGCGATGCGACAATAAACCACCAGCAACTGTACAAAAACGATAGAACCGCCAGAGCAAAAACAACTATCAACGCCCA
>CALJEW010000350.1 GCA_938074585.1 uncultured Rhodospirillales bacterium
CTCTTTAATATTAAAATAGCTTAGGCGCTTTAAATCCATGATGTAAACATGATTTTCATCATAATTTCATGACTAAATGTCATGAGTTGATCGTAACTTTTGCAGCAATCCGTGATACGCACATTCACGTTTATAAAACTATGGTAAGATGAAACACCGATCTAAGGTTCTTTCAACTTAGATATATTCGATTTTTTGCTCAGGCCTGAGCGAGAGACTATTCTGTAGTTAAAGCTGATTGAGCCCGGCGGCGAAGCCAGGGGGTCGTAAGCTCTTGGGCGACTTCAGTAATGGTTGCCGCAAAATTTTCGGCTAACGGAGACAGTTTTCTACCTACTGGCCATATATAGCCATACTCATATTCTAAATCAGGGCTAAACTTGCGGATTTCAATTTTATCTGATTTAAGCGCGTGTGCGATAAAGGGGTCAATAATAGCAATCCCTAACCTGCAGGCAACCATCTGACCAGCTTGTAACATGGATGTCGTTTGAATCTTTGTCGTTGGTTCAATGCCTTGTGCCTGAAAAAGGGATTTTACGCCGGGCTGGAAAATGGCAAACGGGTCAAGACTGATTAAATTTTCACCCCTCAGGTCAGTAACTTTAATTGACTTTTTATGGCAAAGGGGGTGGCCACTTGGCAAGGCGACAACAACTGGAAATCGGATAAAAGTTTCCTGTTCGAACAAGCGTTGTTCAATGGGAAGAGATGCGAGGGCTAGGTCAAAATGTTCTCCACCTGCCCAGTGGATTAGCTCTCTACGACTAAGAATTGTGATCGATATGGCCGTGTTTGGGTGTGTCTTTGAGAAACGTTCTAACGCAAGGGGAACCAGACTGTGGGCTTGCGAATTCAAGGTGATAAGACGGAGGCGAGATAGGCGATGTTGCCTGATTTCATTGGCAACGGAGGGAATCTGGTCGATGCCCGTTAGCAAAGGCTCGACCTCCTGATAAAAAGCCTCGCCTCGGCCAGTGATCTGCAACCTTCCTTTAATTCGGTTAAATAAAAGAAATCCAATTTCATCTTCCAGCAACCCAATAAGGCGGCTGACACCTGACTGGGTCATGTTCATGGCATGTGCCGCCTCGGTGATCGAACTCAATTCAATAACAGCGCGTAGGGCCTGAAGCCGTTTTATATTCATCATTCTATCCTTTTAGCCCATGATTCTTAGTCATGCATATAGTATTATTTATCAATTGTCATCATGACTTTTGGCATGTAGGATTTAAAATTGGCGGTTCCGTGGCCTTATCTTTATGCCTTCTAGCTATAGACCGGCATTCCAAGGCGTCCCAACAGAAGCCGATCAAAACAACCATGCGCTTTGTGTAAAGGAACGAACATGAATATCCCTGTTGACGATCCCCGCCAGAAAATAAAATCAGTCACAGTGAATGGTGAACGCATGCCATTGGAAGATGCGAAAGTATCCATAATGGCCCCCGGTTTAACTTTTGCGGCAACCGTCTTCGAAGGATTGCGAGCATATTGGAATGAAGAGAAACAAGAGCTGTTTGTTTTTCGGCTGGACGATCATTTGAAGCGTTTGCTCGATTCTATGAAGCTGCTTAGACTTGATGAGCATTATTCAGTCGATACCCTACGCGAGCAATTACTTGAGGATCTTCGGTCTAATGGGTACAGGGAAGATACATATATCCGCCTGCAATCATATGTCGATGATTGGGGAAGCATGACCGCCAAAGGCCCTGTTAGCACCTCAATTGTTTCTTACCCGAGGCCTCGTCTTGACGCTTTCCGGACCGGCCGAGATTTTGCAGTTAGTTCATGGCGCCGCCTCGATGATAATGCTAGCCCCCCTCGGGCGAAAGCCGCCGGAAACTATATCAACAGTCGATTAGCTGGATTAGAAGCGAAGGAAAGCGGTTACGATGGGGCCATTATTCTCACAGCAGCCGGGAGAGTCAGCGAGGGTCCAGGTGGTTGTATTTTCCTTGTCCGAAATGGTGTGTTGATTACGCCGGGTGTGACGAGCGGAATCCTTGAAAGCATTACTCGAGACAGTATTTTAAAAATGGCCGAAGAAACGAGTCAAGCGACGGAAGCGCGTGATGTGGACCGAACCGAATTATATATTGCGGATGAAATATTTTATTGCGGTACTGGGCAGGAAATAACGCCGATTATCAGCGTAGATCGAGTACAAGCAGGCAATGGAAAGCCAGGAAAAATTACTCAAGCTATGCAAGCGCTTTATGATGGCCAAGTTCGTGATATTGCCCCTGAACATCGCGATTGGCGGACACCGGTATACGGTAACCAAGAGGACTAATTAACATGACAACAATCGACGCCGTGCGCTTGGGTATTATCTGGCAGCGCCTGAATGGCATGACCGATGAGGTTGCCGAAAGTTTTATTCGATCGTCGTTTTCATCTGTCGTACGCGAAAATTCGGATATGGCTTTCAGTTTACTGGACCCAAAAGGTCGGCAATTTATCCAAACACGCCGCAGCATCCCATCGTTCATAGGTACCCTGCCTCATACCTTACAGGAAATCCTGAAAGTCATTCCCTTGGAAGAGTTTAACGAGGGTGATGTTGTTATTTCGAATGATGCCTGGCTTGGAACAGGCCACCTAAATGACATTACAATGGTTTATCCGATCTTTAAGGATGGCCAGATTATCGCTTTTGCTGGCAGTACGGCACATTCAGTAGATATTGGAGGCGCGCCGTCTCCAACCGCCAAAGATTGTTATGAAGAAGGCCTGTGTATTCCTATATGCAAGATCGTCGAAAGGGGGGTTGAAAACCCGACAGTTTTGGCTTTTCTCAAACAGAATTTACGCGAGCCCAATGAAACACTTGGCGATATCCGAGCCCAATTTGCCGCCTATAAAGTTGCCAGTAAGAAGTTGTACCAATTACTAGAAGAAGAAGGAATGGAGAACCTAGACCCGATCATCGAAGAAATTCTTGATCGTTCGGAAAAAAGCATGCGTGCTAAAATCACGGAGATTCCCGATGGTCAATATAGCGATGAAATGACGGTTGATGGGTTCGAGCACCCCCTAACAATCAAATGTATGGTTGAGATAAAAGGGGATTGTGTCACCGTCGACTTTGAGGGGACGTCTCCACAAATTAATCGGCCAATCAACAGCGTCATGAATTACACATACGCCTATTCCTGTTATGCACTTAAGTGTGCCCTTGACCCGTCTGCACCGAATAATGATGGATCTTTCAGGCCAATTACGATTAAGGCCCCCGAAGGTTCTATCGTTAATGCAAAACGGCCAGCGCCGGTTTGGGGGCGTCATCTGACAGGGCATTATCTCCCACCAGCCATATACGCTGCACTTGCCAAATTATTACCAGACCGAATTGTGGCAGAATCGGGCTCTCCCCTTTGGAACGTATATTTTAAGGGAAATAATGAGAAATCAGGCAAACCGTTTGTCAAAATGTTCTTTATGAATGGTGGTCACGGGGCAAGGCCTCATGGCGACGGACCGGGTTGTCTGAGCTTCCCCAGCAACGTTTCCAACCAGTCGATTGAACAGTTCGAGAATCAAGTTCCTCTGATTGTTACAGAGAAAGCCTTTGTTGCTGATACGCCCGGTGTTGGAAAGTATTGTGGGGGGCCGGCCCAACGTTTGTCATTTCTATCCGTTGCTGACAGTCCAATTACCATGACCATTCGTCACGAACGCGTCACTTATCCACCACGTGGATTACTTGGTGGCGAAAGTGGGTCAACGGGTCTGGATTTGGTGAATGGAAAAAAGATCCCAGCAAAAGCACAAGTTATGTTGGAGCCTAACGATACGGCAACGTTTCAAACGCCAAGTGGTGGAGGCATGTTTCCCTCGGACCAAAGGTATACTAAACGTATCGAAGCTGATTTGATTTCAGGAATATTAACTCCGGAAACGGCCCAACGCATTTATGGTTATTCCGCATCAAAGACCAAAAAGTAGGACCATGACCATGAATACAACAACACATAACTTTCGCATTGGTGTGGATATTGGTGGGACGTTTACCGACATCGTATTATTGAATGAAAATACGGGCTCATCTTATAACGGAAAAGTTTTAACCACACCCGATGATCCCTCGCGGGCGGTTTTGGAAGGTGTCGCCGCGATGCTAACCGATCACGGTGTAAATCCGGCCCAGTCCAGTATCATTCACGGAACAACCTTAGTTGCGAATGCCCTAATTGAGCGTAAAGGCGTTGAGACGGCGCTCATCACAACACTTGGATTTAGGGACGTTTTGGAAATTGGTCGTGAGTGGCGATATGATCTTTTTGATCTCGAAATTCAAATGCCACAGCCCCTTGTTCCCAGACATCGGTGCTTTGAAGTCACTGAACGTGTCGGCCCACATGGGAATGTTCTGACAGAAATGGTTGACGACGAAGTGATCGCTTTAGCCAAACAGCTGGCAGATAGCGATGTAAAGGCGGTGGCAGTGGTCTACCTGCATGCGTTTAAAAATTCATCTCATGAACAGCGGACCAAAGAAATCATTAACCAGTACGCACCCAATTTGACGGTCTGTTTGTCGAGCGAAGTCAGTCCTGAGATCGGGGAATATGAACGAACATCGACAGCCGTTGCCAATGCCTATGTACAGCCCATTTTCAAAACATACGTTCAAGACTTAGCGACCGGGTTGAGAAATCTGGGTGTCAAAAAAGATCTTTTTTTGATGCTTTCTGATGGCGGAACCGTGCATGAAAAAGCTGCGGTCGAATACCCCATTCGCCTCGTTCAATCCGGCCCGGCAGGAGGGGCGCAAGCGGCGACCTTATATGGGCGATTAAATGATGAGACTGAAATTTTATGTTTTGATATGGGCGGCACAACCGCTAAAGCCTGTTTGATTGAAGGTGGCCGCCCCAGCCGGACAACCAATTTTGAAGTTGCTCGTGTCTTTCGATTTGCAAAAGGCAGTGGCTTGCCCTTGCAGGTGCCCGTTGTCGATATGATTGAAATTGGAGCCGGTGGCGGCAGTATCGCCCACTTGGACACTATGGGTTTGATACAAGTTGGACCAGAAAGTGCGAGCTCCGACCCCGGCCCGGCCTGTTATGGTTTGGGCGGGACACAGCCAACCGTGACTGATGCTGATCTGGTATTGGGGTATTTGGATGCGGGTAATTTCCTTGGTGGTGATATGGCGCTCAGTAAATCTGCTGCGGAAGAAGCGATCAAGAATACGATTGCTGAGTTCCTTGGCATTACAGTTGTAGAGGCCGCATGGGCGATCCATGAAATTGTAACCGAGAATATGGCTCAAGCTTCCGTCATTCATGCCTTGGAAAAAGGGCGCAAAGTCGAAAATTTCAGTGTCGTTCCCATTGGTGGGGCTGGCCCTGTCCATGCATGCAGCTTGGCTGCAAAGATGGGTATTAACCGAATGATCAGCCCGCCAAGCGCGGGAGTGGCTTCTGCTATTGGTATGCTGGCATCACCCTCAGCCTTTGAATTTGTGCAAGCAGATATTCAGCAACTGGAGGATCTTGATTTTTCATCTGCTCAGATAACTTTTGAAACTCTGGCTGATCGGGGTAGAGAATTGCTTGAAATGTCCGGGCTAAAGAAGAGTGATATGACATTTGAGAACAGCGCCCTGATGCGATACATCGGCCAAGGTTATGAAGTAGAAGTTCCTCTTCATCTTTCGACAATCCAAAATGAAGACCGAAGTGATATGACAAAGCGCTTTGAAGCCGTTTACATGGAGCTGTTTGGACGAATAGAAATAATGCCTTTGGAGGTTATTTCATGGCGGGTTGTTGTCTCTGGTCCGACACCTGAATTTTCTCTTGCCGCATCGGGAGGTAATAAGGACGGGAAAGAAGCGCTAAAAGGGAGTCGCCCTGTTTATTTTGGTGAAGATGGATACACAGACACCGATGTTTATGA
>CALJEW010000351.1 GCA_938074585.1 uncultured Rhodospirillales bacterium
CCCTTTTAAATAGTAAGTTAGCGCCTTTTTAGTTTGCCTGACGCCGCAAAAATGCAGGAATGTCGAGTATATCATCATCTGCCACGGCTTCCTTTCTTGCAGGTTCAGACTGTGGCCCTAATCCAGCGATTTCACTTTGACATGCAGGATCAATGGGGGCAGCTTTATGTACCATTTCAGGAACGGCCTTAATCGATGCAATGCGCTTACTTGCTTGCGCCTCTTGGCGCGTTACTAGTGCAGAAGACACAGCAGGCATTTCAGATTCCTGTTCTTGCGGTTTGTTGCCAGCAAAGCCGATTGCAGCGCGCCCTGTGCGGGTTACACGCTCGAACAGACTTAGTTTTGGAGCCACTCCTACTGGTATTTCACCCAGTGGAGGTGCGCCATTAGCCCTATCAGCAGCCCAGAACGAGTCGGCTGGAAATGCCTCCGGTTTTGGCTCAACGGATATCGGCTTTGGCGGGATAAAAGCATCCGTTACGCCGATTTTTGGCATTGCAGGAGCAGCTTTAATGGCAACGTCTTTTGTATGTTCTTCGACCGCTTCACGAGTTGGCTCTGTTTCGGGTTCTGTGACCTGTTCAGTAACAGGTTCTAAAACTTCAGGAGTTTCCGGCACCAGTAAAGCTTCTGAACTTGCATCGATCTCTTCAATCAATTGCTCAAGTGGTGATGATTGAGTTTTAGTTACCACTCCTGCATCCTCAGCAACAACGTCAATCGCTGGCGCTTCATCAGTTATAGCATCAGGTTGTTCGACCGGATCTTCAAGGTCGAGAACCTTTACCTGTTGTACAACAGGTTTTTGACCGGCACGTGATGCGTTCAGCATCATAGGAGTAGGCATTTGAGCTGAATTTGCATCAATGCCAGTAGCCACAACAGAAACCCGCATGGTGCCATCCAAATTTGGATCGAATGCAGATCCGACGATAATGTGTGCATCCGCATCGACTTCGGCACGAATGCGTGTTGCTGCTTCGTCAACTTCAAATAAAGTAACATCCTGACCACCCGTAATATTGATTAATACGCCTTTGGCACCCTTCATCGACATGTCTTCTAATAGAGGGTTAGCAATAGCAGCTTCAGCAGCATCTAGTGCGCGGCGGTCGCCATTGGCTTCGCCCGTACCCATCATTGCTTTGCCCATTTCTTCCATTACGGAACGAATATCAGCGAAATCGAGGTTAATGAGGCCCGGCATAACGATCAAATCAGTTACGCCACGAACACCGGAATACAAGACTTCATCAGCCATATTAAAGGCATCTGAAAAAGTTGTGTTTTCATTTGCAATACGGAATAGGTTCTGGTTCGGAACAATAATCAGCGTATCAACATGCTGCTCTAATTCACAAATACCTTGTTCAGCCATTTTCATGCGGTGCGAACCTTCGAACTGGAAAGGCTTGGTAACAACACCAACCGTCAAAATTCCAGCATCGCGTGCCGCTTGAGCAATAACAGGTGCAGCACCAGTACCCGTACCACCACCCATGCCAGCAGCAATAAAGACCATATGCACACCTTTTAATTCAGAAAGCACATCATCAATTGCCTCTTCCGCAGCGCCGCGACCTATGTCAGGTTTTGAGCCTGCACCCAAGCCTTGTGTCAAGTTAGCGCCTAATTGAATGCGGCGTTCAGCCGATGATTGGGTTAAGGATTGCGCATCCGTGTTAGCGACAACAAAATCAACGCCTTCTAATTCGCGTTTAATCATATTGTTCACAGCATTGCCGCCCGCACCACCAACACCAATAACGGTAATACGTGGTTTCAGTTCCGAATTTTCCGTAGAAGTTGGAACGGTTAGATTGATGCTCATATCGATCTCCTTAGTTTGCGCAATTGCACAGTGTGAATTGATTTCATGTAAGCTGCCCCAGCCTTAACAAAACCTTCGCCGCCCCAGTGCGGCATTTTTTTATTAGTCATCAAAAATTTTCCTTAAACCAATGACCAAGTCGCCCCAAACGACCATTGGCCTGAAGTGTCCCTTGTTTATAAGTGTCGTACGATAGATCTTGGTTTTCGTTTAGAGCAAAGTTCAAAAGCCCAACACAGGTCGAGAACGCAGGCCCTGATGCGGCTTCCGCCAGTCCATCCATACCCAAAGGTCGCCCGACACGAACTTGTTTATTTAAAATTGTACCTGCCAATTCTGGCAATCCTGGCAACTGACCCGCACCACCAGTCAAAACCATACGGCGACCCGCAACTTTATCGAAGCCTGCTTGCACCAAACGGTCGCGCACCATTTCCAGAATTTCTTCCATACGGGGGCGAATTATACCAACCAACATGGACCGTGGTATTTGCCAAGCCTCTGAATTGTTTTCTTCACCAACCAAAGGAACCTTGATGACTTCACGGTCATCATTGCTCGATGGAATGGCGTTCCCATAAAGCGTCTTCATGCGTTCGGCGTGATGTAAGGACGTTGCCAATCCACGCGCTATATCATTGCTGACGTGTTGGCCACCGACGGGAATGCTATCTGCATGAACTAGTTCACCATCAAAAAACACTGCGATGGATGTCGTACCGCCACCAATATCAACGCAGGTCACACCCATTTGACGCTCATCTTCTACTACACAGGCCAAAGCGGATGCGTAGGCTGCTAGAACTTTGGTTTCAACCCCTAAATGACACCGTGAAATTGCCGTTTCAAGGTTTCGGATTGGCCCACTGTCGGCAGTTATAATATGCATATTAACGACCAAGCGTTCGCCAAACATCCCCCGTGGATCCCGGATACCTTTATTGCCATCGATGCTATAACCGACAGGAATTTTATGGAGGACTTCACTGCTGTTGAATTCGTTTTCGACCAAGCCTTTTGGATCCAGAATGCGGCGCAAATCAGCATCACCAATTTCATGACCTGCAATAGAGACTTCATAAGCAATCAAACGCGACTTCGGCTTACCAATATTCACATTAACAATCACGTCATGAATATTTTCGCCCGCCATTTGCTCAGCTGCTTCGACTGTAGAACGCACAACTTTCTCGACGCTATCCATATCAACAACAATGCCTGATTGGACGCCTTTGGACACATGATGACCAAACCCAACAATTCGAGCATCAAGCCCCGGACCAGAGGAATGATCAGCAGATGGCTTTGCAATCATACAACTGATTTTAGTTGACCCAATATCAAGTGCAGCAACTAAGCCGTTGCGGGGTCGGTTATGGTTAACGCCGTTTCTCATAAATCTATAATTTCCATCATCTAAATCAGCCAGTATATTTCATGACTTATCAACATCACGTTTCTCGGCCAGATTTTCTTTTCGTAGTTTTTTTCTGCGGTAATTTACGAACAATCAATCGATCGGGCATCCGTAAATCCAAAATTTGAACATCTCGTTCCAATACCCGATGGACCCTTTCATATTCAGCTAATCGTTTCCATGCGCCAATCGTATCACCTTCAGGAAGACGAACATCAATGTCGCCTGTCAGACGCAAATTCCATCGGCGCTCGCCAACCCAAACAGCCGCCTTAACCATGCTTTGCAATTCAGGCTGAGTGCGTAAAGTGGTTAGCAATTGGGCTGTTTGATCAGGAGCATTTTTACCGACCACAACAAGCAGATCATTAAACCGGCCGATTTCTTGTCGTAAAATCACATCGCCTTGTTCGTCAATCAGCACGAATTTTCCTTCGTGTTGCCAAATTGCCAAAGGCTTACGTTCTTCAATAGATAATAAAATCGTATCGGGCAGCATACGCTCAACCGTCGCACGACGAATCCATGGCAACGCTTCAACCCGATCGCGGGCTGCATTTAAGTCAAATGCCAAAATGGGCGCACCACGTTGCAACCGGATAGCTTTGCGCAATATCTTTGAGGATGTTTCTTTGCGACCAACAACCAAAATTTCATTAACTTGAAATCCAACTTTCGCAGACATGGCGATCGCTCGCCACTTGGTCTGCTCAGCAAGTTTGTCGATAAGATTATGAGAGACGCTCCACCATAGACCCGCACCGATGGCAGAAACGACAACCATCATTGATGTCGCAACTGCGGATCGTCTGCGCCAAAGCGGTACTACTTTCCGCCTTGGTTTCCCCAATCTTATTGTTTTTGCATTTTCTTCCATATTACTCTTCTTGACATTCATGCGTCGCACTTCGCATTATCCACCATCCAGGTTATTAATTCGTTAAACGAAATATTTACATACGCCGCCTGCTCTGGAATCAAGGACGTCGGTGTCAATCCAGGTTGAGTATTAACCTCAAGTATGTATATTTCCTTTCCATCATAACGAAAATCTGCACGCGAGACCCCCCGACATCCGAGTGATTGATGCGCAAGCAATGCCAATCGCATGATTTCATCATAAAGTCCCTGATTTATATCAGCTGGAATGACATGTGTTGAGCCGCCATCTACATATTTAGCGTCATAATCATAAAAGCCGTGATCGGTTATAATTTCAGTTACGGCTAAAGCACGGTCACCGATCACAGCTGCCGTAAATTCACGGCCCTCAATATATTTTTCGACCATAACATACGTGCCAAACGGCCAACCCGTCTCAGAAAAGCGTTCCGTATTATCGCCAGAACGAACAATATGGACCCCAACGCTTGAGCCTTCATTGGTTGGTTTTATAACGTAAGGGGGTTCCATAACATGGGTTTTCGAAAGCGTTCCGCTTGTCGCTATCACATGATCTGCAACTTGGATGCCTGCCATTTGAAATATCCGTTTCGCCATTACTTTATCCATGGCTAATGCCGATGCCAGCAAACCGGAATGGGTATAGGGAATATTTAAAATATCAAGCAAGCCTTGTACGCACCCATCTTCACCAAAACGACCATGCAGCGCGTTAAAAACAACATCGGGCTTTGGGTAAAAGCGGGTTAACAGTGACCCCATATCGCGCTGAACATCTATTGCAGTTACATCGAATTTCTGGTCATTCAGCGCCCTTGTTACAGCAGCACCAGACATTAGAGATACTTCACGTTCCGCAGACCACCCCCCCATCAACACAGCGACATGCTTTGTCATTGGCCAACCTCATTGATACCCTGAAGTGGAGGAATTCCTATGCGCCTGATTTCCCACTCTAATGTGATCCCAAACTTATCGAATACCCTGCGTCGCACTTCTTCACCTAAACCCTCAATGTCTGCCGCAGTTGCATTGCCCGAGTT
>CALJEW010000352.1 GCA_938074585.1 uncultured Rhodospirillales bacterium
CGGCGTTATTTCAAATTGAGCGGGCCGCTGTATCGATTTTTGGCTTTAAAGGATATGGGGTCCATATGAACGGGTTTGTCCGGGATGGGGGGCAGATTAAACTATGGGTAGCTAAACGCTCAATGAACAAACCGACTGGTCCTGGAAAATTGGATCAAGTTGTTGCTGGGGGGCAACCTGTGGGCATGGGCTTGAAAAGTAACTTAATAAAAGAATGCGCCGAAGAAGCCAATATACCCGTTGATTTAGCCGCCCAAGCAGTTCCCGTTGGAACGGTATCATATATGACATCACGCCCGGAAGGATTGCGCGATGACACGTTGTTTAATTATGATTTAGAGTTACCAAATGATTTCAAGCCGGAAAATATGGATGGCGAGGTTGAGACTTTTTATCTATGGTCAATTGATAAAGTCCGCGATATTTTGGAACAAACCGACGACTTTAAATTTAATTCAGGGCTCGTGGTTATGGATTTTATGGTCCGCCACGGCTTTATTGATGCAGACGAGCCCGCATACGCAGATATTGTTTCTGGCTTACATCGCTAATACTTTTAATACGGAGTGCACAATGACACAGCAACACTGGTCGATATATTTATCCGGAGAGATCCATTCAGATTGGCGCGAGCGGATCCAAGATGGCTTGAAGAAAGCCGGTCTTCCTGTCTCAATTTTGACACCGATTACGCATCATGCCTCAAGCGATGATTGCGGCGTAAATATTTTGGGTGCTGAAGAGAACACGTTTTGGAAAGACCGAAAAGGAGCGATGGTTAACGCCATTCGAACCCGAACGTTGATGGATAGGGCTGATGTGGTGGTTGTGCGCTTTGGTGATAAATACCGGCAATGGAATGCCGCCTTTGATGCCGGTTATGCCGCTGCAAAAGGCAAGCCCATGATCACATTGCATGATCCTGAATTAACTCATGCGTTAAAAGAAGTAGATGCCGCTGCATTGGCTGTTGCTCAAACGCCTGAACAAGTTGTGCAACTGATGGCGTACGTTATTGAAGGTAAGCTGTAGATATAATGGGCACCCAAACTCTGCGCGCTGATCTATACCCTGCCCTTGATGCAACATCTGAAGGTTTGTTAAAGGTTGATGACACCCATGAAATTTATTGGGAAGTTTCTGGAAATCCAGATGGCGTGCCGATCTTGTTTGTCCATGGGGGTCCGGGGGCAGGGACCGCTCCTATGCATCGTCGGTTTTTTGATCCCAAGCATTATAGGATCATTTTGTTTGATCAGCGCGGCGCTGGAAAATCAAAGCCCTATGCCGATATAACCAACAATACGACACAGCACCTGATTGCCGATATGGAAGCATTGCGTACTCATTTGAGTGTTGATCGATGGGTTTTATTTGGTGGCTCGTGGGGTTCCACCTTATCGATCGCTTATGGGGTGACCCACCCAGAGCGGTGTTTTGGCTTTATTTTGCGGGGCATCTTTTTAGGCCGGGCAGTGGAGCTTGATTGGTTTTTACAAGGTATTAGGACCGTGTTCCCTGAAGCTTGGCAAGCGTTGGTCGATTTTATTCCTGAAGATGAACAGTCCGAACTTTTAAGCGCGTATCATGAGCGATTAGTCAGCCCCGATAGCTCTGTTCATGGCCCTGCTGCACTGGCTTGGAACCGGTTTGAACAAGATTGTTCAACCCTTAAACACATTCCACGTTCGGGTGATGTGGGGGGCGGGTATATGGCCCTCGCTTTGGCTCGTATTGAGGCTCATTATTTTATTAATAATATGTTTTTTGATGAAAATGAATTGTTGGAAAAAATATCCGCTATCAGTAGTTTGCCGGCCCGTTTAATTCAGGGGCGATATGATATGGTATGTCCGGTTGTGACAGCTGTGACGTTAGCAAAAGCGTGGCCAAGTTCTGAAACTGTTGTCGTTCCTGATGCCGGGCATTCGGCTATGGAACCTGGAACACGAGCCGCATTAGTTGAAGCGACTGAAAACTTTAAGGCGGTCGTGAACATGTGTTGATTTTAAACAGTTTTAGAGGGGATAGCGCAAGCTCTTGCAATCAGTGGCGAGTTCCCTAAAATAGAATAAAGAATTAAGATCAAGGGGACGATTAAGTGAATTGGTTATTAAAAGCGTTTTGTGTTGTTGGTATGGTGGCTATGCTATGTGGTGCACCCAAAGCACAGGCGAAAGATGATCCTGATTATTTGACGGTTTCCGCTGGCTGGTTCGATTTTAATCGTAAAAAAGACGAAGGTGCTGAATTTCGTCTTGAATACCGCTCCAATTACAAATTGTGGGAACTAAAGCCGTTCGCCACTTTGGCCATCGCATCAAATGGAATGACCTTTATTGGTGCGGGTGTTTTGATGGACATTTACTTCGGTAAGCGATGGGTTCTAACACCAAGTTTCGCCCCCACTTGGTGGCGTGGCAAAACAGATGCGTTGAACATGGGGCACGCCATAGAATTTCGTTCACAAATGGAATTAGCTTATCGTTTCGATGACCGTAGCCGTTTGGGACTTTCCTTGTCGCATTATTCAAATGCCAGTTTGAGCGATAAAAACCCTGGCACAGAAGCGATTATGATCAATTATTCAATTCCATTCACTACAATCTCAAGCCTGTTCTAAAAATAGCCAGCAGTTCGGCTCTTTACCGGATTAAAATTATTTTTTTAAACAGATCATTGAAGTCTCAATAAAAAGTCGATATCAACGTGGCAGAATGTAATGCGCCCGTAGCTCAGTCGGATAGAGCACCAGATTCCTAATTTGGGGGCCACAGGTTCGAATCCTGTCGGGCGCACCATTCTCAATCGACATAATTAACTAACCCTATGGTATCCTTGTATTTTATTCAATATACTGATGAAGGGTTAGACCAAATGGTAGAATAAAAGGCTCTATATTTGTACCCTAA
>CALJEW010000353.1 GCA_938074585.1 uncultured Rhodospirillales bacterium
ACTCGTACCACATGAACGGCTTTGCTGTTAGTCCCTTCTGAAATTTGATGGCGACAACTTGTTCCATCTGCAACTATAATTGTTTGTTCATCAACCGCGCTTACTGCTGGCAATAAACTTGCTTCAGCCATGCGTTTCGATACATCAAAATTCTCTTTCTCAAATCCAAACGCGCCCGCCATTCCACAACAACTGCCGTTTAGCACCTCCACTTTCAAATTAGGAACTTGAGCTAAAATCGTCTCAACACTTCCCATCACAGCAAATGCTTTTTGATGGCAATGACCATGCAGCAAAGCTTTTTTATGAGTCGTTGGTTTCAAGTTTAATTTTAGCCGGTTAGCCTCTAATTCGCGGGCCAAAAATTCTTCTATCAAAAAAGAGTTATCAGCTAAATCATTTGCTTCTTGACACGGTAACATCGATTTATATTCATCACGCAACGTTAATAAACATGAAGGTTCCAAACCAACGATAGGAATGCCTTTAGCAATATAAGGTGCGAAACTTTTGATCACACGGCGGGCTTCTAATTTGGCTTCGTCAATCAAACCTGCCGCCAAAAACGTGCGCCCACAACACAAATCACGCTCGCCATCTAAGGCTTCAGCAAACTTTACCTTGTAACCACCTTCCTTCAAAACCCGCAATGCGGCATGCAAATTTTCGGGATCAAAATACCGATTAAACGTATCCGCCCATAAGATTAAATCAGGCTGATCATCATCCATATTTTTTCCATTAAACGGATTGTTCGACCACACTGGTAACTTAACCTCGGCATTAAAACCAGCAATCCATTCACTTGCTTTTGCCATACCCCAAATTGTATCGCGCATATTTAACGCCCACCAAAACTTTGAAGCCATGGATGCGTATCGAGGCAAGTATGCAACCAATCGATCAAACAAACGAAGTCCATGCTGCTTTCTGTAATGGTATAAAAATTCAGTTTTCATTTTTGCCATATCAACACCGGTGGGGCATTCGCGCTTACATCCTTTGCACCCAACGCACAATTTCATGGTATCCATCATTTCTTTGCTCGTCAGAGCGTCTGGCCCAAGCTGTCCAGATAGTGCCAATCGCAATGTATTAGCCCTACCTCGCGTTACATCCTTTTCATTATCTGTTGCACGAAACGAAGGACACATAACAGCTGCATCGCGCTTACGGCACGCACCATTGTTATTACACATCTCGGTTGCATTCGCGAAGCTGCCCCACTCGGACCAGTCCAATCCCGTCTTCAAATCAATTTGTTCGTAACCGGGTTTAAAACGGAATAAAGAACGATCATCCATTTTTGGCGGATCAACAATTTTACCGGGGTTCATTAATCCATCAGGATCGAAAGCCGTTTTAACATCTCTAAAAATTTCAACCATTCGAGATCCAAACATTATTTCATGAAATTCAGAACGAACCAATCCATCACCATGTTCACCTGAGTGCGATCCTTTATACTCGCGCACCATTTCAAACGCGCGTTCAGCAATTTCACGCATTTGTTTGGCACCTAAATCTCCTTTTAAATTAACAATTGGACGAACATGCAAACACCCAACAGACGCGTGTGCATACCAAGTCCCTTCTGTATTTTGTGCATGGAAAACTTCTGTTAAGCGTGCCGTAAAATCAGCTAAATCTTCTAATCGAACAGCGCAATCTTCGATAAAGGAAATCGGTTTTCCATCGCCTTTCATAGACATCATAATGTCGAGGCCAGATTTACGAACCTCCCAAACATCTTTTTGGAATGTCAGGTCAGTAGCTTCAACAACACCGCCTGGAAATCCTAAATCAGCCATTAATTCGACCAACCGTTTTAAATTTTCTTTTTGTTTATTACAATCATGACCGGCAAATTCAACAAGCAAAATAGCATCAGGCTTTCCATTTACAAACGCTTCAACTGTTGCCTTAAAAATTGGAATTCCACGTGCTAGCTCGATCATATTTCGATCCACAAGTTCAACCGCAGCTGGTCCTAATTTTACAATATGTTGAGTTGCATCCATAGCGGCATAGAACGTTGGGAAATGACATATTCCTAAAACCTTTTCATTAGGTAGGGGCTGTAGGTCCAATTGGATCTCAGTTGAAAATCCAAGCGTTCCTTCAGAGCCCACAAGTAAATGTGCAAGGTTTGGAAAGCCTTGTTTTCTATTTACAAGGGCGTTTCCCCAATCTCCTTTTGGTGCGCCATCTGGTAGCAACGCATCAACATTATATCCCCCCACACGGCGCATCACATCTGGGAATCCAGCGCGAATTTCATCACCTTCTTTGAGTCCCATTTTTAAAAGTGTCTCAACTAATAGGCTTTGACTTTCATTTAATCCGGCTTGTGTTGTCCTGTCAGAAATTTCGCCGAAATGCATAGCACTACCATCCATTAAGAACGCATCAATGGCGCGGACATTATCACGCATAGTTCCGTAACGGATTGAACGTGCACCACAACTGTTATTGCCGGTCATGCCACCAATTGTTGCCCGGCTTGATGTAGACACATCAACGGGGAACCACAGGCCTTCACTTTTTACGGCTGCGTTCAAATGGTCAAGAACAATCCCCGGCTCGACCTTCACACTTTTAGAAACCGGATCAAAATCAATCAACTTATTCAAATGCGTTGAAACATCGATTACCAACGCTTCACCCACAGTCTGCCCACATTGCGATGTCCCACCACCCCGTGGCAAAATAGGGATTCCTTCATCACGGGCTATGTCGATGGCAATCTGGATATCTGATTTTGATTTAGGAACAACTACGCCAATAGGTTCAATTTGATAAACGGAGGCATCAGTTGAATACCGACCCCTTGTAAAGGGATCAAACCTAACGTCGCCTTCAAGTTCACGGTTTAACCGCGATGCTAATGCGCTATCGCCAATTCGTGCAGTGTGTTTACCTTGAACATGGGACGGTGTGCTCATTATAAGACTCCTCTTTAAAAAACTCTCATATACTTTACTAAAATGAATTCATTTTACAAGTTTTTCCAATGATATTTGTAAAGATACGCACTATTTGACAGTTTTTTTGTTTGATATTAGCTACTTACAACAAAAATAGGTATATTCATAAAACAGTTGCAGATTCCAGATAATGAATTCATAATATACTAAATATTTAATACTTTTTTTCAGGAGATAACTCATATGCCATTCACAAGTGGTCGCCATTTTTTACAAATTCCCGGCCCTAGCAATGTTCCAGATCGAGTATTGCGCGCTATTGATAATCCAACCATGGACCATCGCGGGCCTGATTTTGGTATTTTCTCGAAAGGTGTTTTGCAAGACATCAAAAAGATCTTCAAAACCGAGAGTGACGTCATTATTTACCCTGCATCAGGAACAGGAGCGTGGGAAGCCGCATTGGTGAATACGTTGTCACCAGGAGATAAAGTGCTCATGGCAGAAACCGGTGAATTTGCAACCTTATGGAATAATCTCGCTATTAAATTAGGTTTTGAACCCGACTTTATTGAAGGTGATTGGCGTCGAGGTGCTCCAGCCGATTTAATTGAAGCTAGATTAGCTGAAGATAAAAATCATGAAATTAAAGCTGTATGTGTTGTTCATAATGAAACATCTACCGGTGTTGTTTCCAACGTTCACAATGTACGCAAGGCTTTGGATGCCGCTAACCACCCGGCGCTTTTGTTTGCCGACTGCATTTCATCCCTGGGCTCTGTCGAATTTAAACATGATGCGTGGCAAGTCGATGTCACTATCAGCTGCTCACAAAAAGGTTTGATGTTGCCACCAGGTCTTAGCTTCAATGCCATCAGTAAAAAAGCCTTGGCTGCATCGGAAAAAAACACATACAAACGATCCTATTGGGATTGGCAACCGATGATTACAAACAATGCAACGGGCTACTATCCGTACACACCGTCAACAAACCTTTTATACGGTTTACGCGAAGCTTTAGATATGCTGCTAGAAGAAGGGTTGGACAACGTATTCAAGCGTCATGATCGTTATGCAGAAGCCACACGCCGCGCGGTTCAAGCTTGGGGTTTAGAAGTTTTGTGCCAAAATCCTGATGAATACTCGAGCGTCTTAACGGCTGTTCTTGTTCCTGAAGGGCACGATGCAGATAACTTACGCCATATTATTTTAGATAAATTCGATATGTCCTTAGGCACGGGATTAGGAAAAGTTAAAGGCAAAGTTTTTCGGATCGGGCACTTGGGTGACTTCAATGACTTAACCTTAATGGGTACCTTGTCTGGAGTTGAGATGGGGTTGTCACTGGCTGATATCCCCCACCAAAAAGGCGGCACGGCACAAGCAATGTCATACTTAGCTGGAAACGAATAATGGAGAACCCGGAACCCGACGCCTTACTACAATCGCGTGAGGATAACATTGTAACAATCACGTTGAACCGGCCCCACAAATTAAACGCTATGACAAAATCCATGTGGGGTGATTTGGGCACTAAATTTCAAGCCTTAAATGCAGATGATACGGTGCGGTGTATTGTTTTGCGCGGTGCTGGAGATAGGGCCTTTAGTCCGGGTAATGATATTTCAGAGTTTGAGAATGATCGTTCGAACTCGTATCAAGCCGAGGCTTATGGCGAGTTGATGCATGGCACAGTCGATGTCATCAGAAAGTGCCCCCATCCGCGCGTTGCGATGATCAAGGGAATTTGTGTTGGTGGTGGGCTTGAGATTGCGGGTCTTTGCGACATTCGAATTTGTGGAACATCAAGCCGTTTCGGCGTCCCCATATCGAAACTTGGATTGGTCATGGCATATGCCGAAATATCAGCTTTATCTGATTTGGTTGGCCCCAGCATTGCTTATGAAATTTTAATTGAAGGACGTGTTTTTGATGCACAGGAAGCCTTTCAAAAAGGCTTAGTTAGCCGCATCGTTGCAGATGATCAAGTTGAAACCGAAGCCCTAGAAACTGCAAACCGAATTGTTGAAGGTGCGCCTTTGGTTCATCGTTGGCATCGCAAGTTTTTAGAACGTTTAAAGAACCCAACTCCGATTAGTGTTGAAGAAAACCGAGAAGGTTTTTCTTGCTACGATACGGATGATTTTGCTGAAGGCTACAAAGCATTCCTGGACAAACGAAAACCAGAATTTAAAGGAAAGTAATTTCGAATTCTAGATAACCGGCACATCTAAAATTCATGCGGAAACTGCAATCGTTTTGTTTACAGGTTTGATTTAGTGTTCTACTTGCCACTTTTTTACAACAATGTCACACTTCTGTAACAATCCAATAATTTCATATTCATATAAACGAAAAAAAATTGTATGCCAAATATTTACCGCCAAGACGGACAGCTGAAACAGATCAATCAGAGACAAAACCGTATTAACACCTCTAATACGAAGATAATATCCCTTGGCTTCAGACATAAATGGGGCCGAAAATAAACTTCGTGCTTCCAGTGTCTGAT
>CALJEW010000354.1 GCA_938074585.1 uncultured Rhodospirillales bacterium
TATCTCAAACGTTACAGCCTACGACTGAGCCACAAGTCAAGGCTGTCAATGCAACATTTAACATTGGAATAATATTTAAAAAAGAAGCCATTGATCTGGTTTATCTACCTTCAATTTCAGAAAAAAACATAACTAAAACAGAAGATCTTAAAGGCACACGGGTTGCTTCATTTGACGATCATCTCGTCATTTCTTTCCGGGGTTATGGGTTGTTTCAGCCTGGACAGGCAACGTCAGAAAGCGATGTACAAGCGGCGATATTTGTCTTAGGTGGTGTCATTCAAAATATTGGCAATCAAATCACAGCAAATGGCCACTCAGACCAAAAGCGCCCTGTCGGAGATGCGCACGCATCGAATTGGGAATTGTCAGATGGGCGCGCTGCTTTGGTTGCAAATGCACTTTGTAAACCGGGCTATCAAAATATGATCTTTGCATTGGGCTTTACAGATAGTAAATATGGCATTTTGCCGGATATAAATGAAGTTGAGCGCGAAGAAATGGCGCGTAGAATGAATATTATTGTTTCACCAACTGTTCGGGCGGACAATTAACCGATGCGCTATTTTATTCTCACTTTAGTTTTTTTAGTTGGGCTGTGCCTCCCTTCGTTAGGGATTGCAGATAATGTGAGTGTCCGTACGTCTAAACATAAAGATTTTGGCCGAATTGTTTTCAGTTGGCCAGAGCCGGTATCACACAAACTTCAAATTAATGGCAGCGACGTTATTCTTCGCTTTGGTCGCCCAATCACGGCCTCGCTAGAGCGTGTCCGAGGGGCTCTTGGTCAATATGTTTCCGCTATCGAAAGTGAGGATGATGGCATTAGCATTCGGGTTAAGCTTGCTGGTGATTTTGATGCATATAGTTATGATACCGGAGCGTCGGTCATCCTAGAAATAGCCATACCGATTACGGAAAAGGCTGCTGAAAACGAACCTGAACCAGCCACATCCCCAGCAACTCAACTGAAAGTCCCAACTGCAAAAATTGTAGAACTTAATAAGGATAAAGAGGAGGCAGTTGAAAATATAAATATTCGCGCTGGTGAACATGATACCTACACCCGCCTTGTTTTTGATTGGGTATCGAAAGTCGATTACACATTAGAAAAAAAACCAGGCGCGATTTTTCTTCATTTCAAGCGACCTGCTTATTTAAACCTTTTGAAGTTTCAAAAATCGCCACCCCGGTTCGTTGGGCAAATAAAATCATTGGTTTCGGATGAGGGCGTAAGGGTTGCTATCGCTGTTTCGAAAACGTCCTCTGCCAAGCATTTTTTATTTGGCCCCAAGTTTGTCCTCGATATCAGAGCCCCAACGGGTACGAAAACGATTACAGCGCTATCTACTGATGTTTTTACAAGTGCCTCAGCACAACAAGCAGAATTAAATGTTCAACAATCGGACGCGCCGCCTAAGCCAGCTGCAATAACTAAAGTTACAAATCCAACTCAGAAAACGGCCTCCTTATCGATACAACAAAGTAGCGCTTCACCTCCGGCTGAACATACCGAAGGTGAACGCGGAGGGGGAACCACTGTAACTGGGAATCCAACGGCCTTGGTTGCCGATAAACAGAAAATCCCAGCACGGGCATCTCAAAGTTCTGATGCGGAAGCGGTTGTAGCTCGGGTCAGTGGGGATGATGGTGAAACTGAAAAAGGTACAACTTTACGTTTTGATTGGGATGAGCCTGTCGGTGCGGCCGTGTTTAGGCGGATTGGTTATTTATGGATTGTCTTTGATAAAACAACACGAATTAATATTCCTGCTTTAGAGCTGGCTGCGGGTGGGATGATTGGTGGTTTGCAACAGGTCCCTGCAACAAGTGGAACCGTGCTACGCATGATTACACCACAAGGTATTCATCCGTCTCTTGCGCGTTCTGGCCTTAGCTGGCTGATAAACTTTAAAAAACAAGAGTTTCAAGCTCGTACCCCTATTGAAGTGAAGGCGCAACCTGAATTGCCTGCGGGCGCACGTATTTTTCTTCCCATTACAGAACCAAGCATGCCGATTGGGGTGACCGATCCAGATGTAGGGGATAATTTAGTCATTGTTCCTGTTATACCGCTGGCTCACGGCGTTGCTATTGCGCATACCTATCCTGAAGTCCGTGTTTTGAAATCAATGCAAGGCGTTGTTGTGGTCCCAATCACGGATAGTTTGCGCATACGCCCGTTAGGCGAAGGCATTGAACTCGTAAGCTCAGCACCGTTGAGTTTATCGTCCGTTTCTGCAGCAGTTGCAGAAGGATCAAAGATCGGTGCGCTTGGAACCACATCGCGAGTTCTTGACCTTGAAAAATGGGAGGTTCCTGATTTAAAAACCTTTATGGAACGCAAACAGGAATTGCAAAAAAGCTTAGCAAAAGCGAATAGCACGGAAGAGGAGCAAAAAAGCCGTTTAAATCTTGCGCGTTTCTATTTTTCCCATGCATTTGCCGCAGAAGTATTGGGTATTTTGCGAACGGCTGCAGATGCGGATCCCGCAATTGTCGATACTCCAGAGTTTCGGCTTTTACGTGGTGGAGCCAGTTATTTAATGCATCGATTTGCCGATGCCGTTGAAGACTTAAGCCATTCGAGCCTTGATGGAGTGGGTGAAGGAGACTTTTGGCGGGCTGCTGTCATTGCAAAGTCAGGCGAGATGATCGGGGCTGCACAAGAACTTAGGCGTACGGGCACAATTACTCAGAAATACCCAAAGCACCTGCGCATTCCAATGGCAACATTAGTTGCGGATGCTGTTGTGTCTATTGGTGATATTCAACAAGGCCAGCAATATATTGAGGCTTTGAAACTTGTTGGATTATCAAAGAGACAGCTTGCGGAGGTTAACTTTATTGAAGGGAAGCTTTTAGAGATCAGCGGTGATCAGGATTCTGCTTTATTAAAATGGGAAGAGGTTCTCGAGGTTGATAACCGACCAACCCTTCATAAAGCGACAATGGCGCGTGTGGAAATGCTTTTGGAAGCGGACCGCATGGATCCTGAAGAGGCCATTGAAGAATTAGAACAGCTTCGTTTTGTTTGGCGGGGTGATGAAGATGAGTTTAATCTTTTAAGACGGTTAGGTACTTTGTATTTAGATACGAGGAATTACCGTCTTGGTTTGCAGGCCCTTCGCCAAGCAGCAACGTATTATCGTGATAATATAAGTGCACCTGAAGTTACTCAAAAAATGTCTGAAACATTTAAAGCTCTATATTTGAATGGCGAAGCAGATCAAATCCCGCCGGTTACGGCAATTGCTTTGTATGATGAGTTTAAAGAACTAACTCCTGCTGGAAGCTTGGGTGATGAAATGATACGCAATTTAGCAGATCGTTTGGTTCGGGTGGATTTGTTGTTTCAGGCTGCAGAATTATTGGAAAATCAATTGCAGTTTCGCCTTAAAGGGGTTGAAAAATCACAGGTCGGTTTAAACTTAGCCCTGATATATGCCCTTGCACAGGAATACGGTAAAGTTATAGAGGCTTTAGATACAACGAATGAGCCAAACCTTCCTGAAG
>CALJEW010000355.1 GCA_938074585.1 uncultured Rhodospirillales bacterium
AAAACAAGCGATGGAGCAAGGGTTGATCTGTTATCCATCTGGAGGTACTGCCGATGGAAAACGTGGTGATCATATTTTGTTAGCCCCACCCTTCATCATTTCGGCCGATCAAATATCAGAGCTTGTCGATAAGCTGGGGAAAGCGATTGATATTTCTTTGAGCCATATTGGTCTTCCTTAAAGCCAAATGTATTGCATTGCTTTCCCCTATTTTTTAAATAAGTCATTGAATTACTTCTATAAAACGTACAATTGTGCCGAAGCTAACCTGTGCTACACTTATTAATGATTTGATGAAAAGATGAACATTTGTGCGCGAAACTCTATAAATGGCCGCATTCGTAAAGTTAATATTGTGGTTGAGCCGATGGAGTGTCGCACCGGTTTTTATGTAACCTTTACAAAGGGTCTTAATTTCAAGGGGGCTACTGAATAAATATGAAAAAACTCTCATCGCTACAGTCACTGCTGCGGGCTTCGTCATAGCAGCAGGCAGTGCTAGCGCCGCTGAATTTTTCACCATCGATACTGGTGGTGTAACAGGTGTTCTCTACCCAGCATGCCAATGGATTTGTCGTTTGGTAAACAAAGGTGAAAAAAAGTCACGGGGTTCGTTGCTCTGCAGCATCCACTGGTGGATAGGTTTACAACATCAACACCATTCGGGCTGGAGAATTAGACATGGGCGTTGCCCAGTCTGATTGGCAGTACCATTCATATAATGTTAGATCAAAGTTCAAATTTCAGGGCGCATTCAAAAATTTTCCTGCTGTATTCTCTGTACATGCTGAGCCTGTAAGTATTGTTGCCCGTAAAGAATCGGGCATCAAAACAGTGGCTGATCTTGTTGGAAAAAGTGTTAACATTGGTAATCCCAACTCAGGTACAGAAGCCACTTGGGGTGTCATGTGGGGTGCTATGGGGCATAAAAATTTTGATCTGAAAATCGTAGCTCAAATGAAGTCTGCTTAGACACATAGTGCATTTTGTGATAACAAAATTTATGCCTTCTTCTGGTTGGTGGGTAATCCATCTGCTTTGAACAAAGAAGCAGCGACAACATGTGATGTTGTTTTTGCCGACCTTGACCATCCTACAATTGACAAGTTGATTGCTGACAATTCATTCTACCGTTGGGCAACGATACCAGGTTGCGTATATTACGGTAACCCAGATGACACGAAAAAAATTGGCGTTGGAGCGACTTTTATTTCATCAATATATGCATCAACAAACACTGTTTATCAAGTTGTGAAGGCTGTGTTTGGTAACTTTAAATAGTTCAAGAAGATGCACTCAGCATTTGGTAATCTCTAAGAAAAAGAGATTATCAAAGATGCGCTTTCTGCTCCACTTCATGGTGGCGCGGTTAAGTACTAAAAAGAATGTGGCTGGATGTAAATTTAGCTAAGAGCGGGGAAGTTTAGGCTTCCCCATTTTTTTTACTAAATACTATTTTATAAACTTTGACTCAAAAAAAATGATTGAGGAAATTAACCTCACAGTAATCGACAAAATTTGGGTGGCAATCAATGTCAGGGGAAATAGAACAGCCAAGCGCAGGCGACGATGATTTAGCGGACATGATTGCTGAATTTGATACCGGAAAGCGAAGCCCAACTGGAGTTTCAACGCAAATTTTATGGGGAGTGCCCATAGCCTGGGCGTTATTTCAGCTTTGGTATGTGTTTCCAGTTCCTTATATATTTAATGTAGGCCTGTTTAATTCAACGGAAGCCCGTTCCATTCATTTGGCGTTTGCTATCTTTTTAGCCTTCTTGGCATTTCCCGCCTTTAAAACATCCCCGCGTGCTTATATCTCTCTTATGGATTGGGTCCTCGCCTTTATCGGTGCTGCCAGTGCTGCTTATATTTTTATTATTTACCGTGCATTGGCAGAACGGCCTGGATTACTGACAATCGAAGACGTCGTTTTTAGTGTTGTTGGTATTTTAATCGTGCTTGAGGCCACATGCCGCGCCCTTGGGTCACCTTTAATGATCGTTGCTATCGTCTTTATGATTTATTCATTTGGCGGTGCTCATATGCCTGAAATTATAGCGCATCAAGGCCCTAGTCTTAAAAAAGGAATGTCGCATTATTTACTCACGACAGAAGGTGTTTTTGGTGTTGCCCTCGGCGCTTGAATTTTATTGAGAATCTGGGGGCGAGTTACATATCCTTAGCGTTGTTCCTAATTTTGGCATGAGTACCGTGGTTAATTCCCCCCTGAGGGGGTCGAGAATAAAATGGCCGAAAAGGTTTTACAAAAGCTTCACGAATTTGTTGATGCCAACGTTTCAGCCGAAATGAACGTTCAGCATATTGTTGGGGAAGGTAATGTGTACGAAGTGATTTTATCGTTTGCTGATAAAATCAATGCGGATGTAATTGTTGCCACAGAACACCGGCCTGAATTTAAAAACTATTTGCTGGGTCCTAATGCGGCTCGGGTTGTTCGGCACGCAAAATACTTAGTAATGGTCGTTCGTGAATAAATCTAGATAAAACTGGACTAAAAAAGCCGCTGAAACTTAAGTTCCAGCGGCTTTTTCATTAAATTGCTCAGATCGTCTTATTTGGTTTTAAGGTACTCGATCAAAGCTTTGCGGTGGCTTTCTTTTTTAAGACCGTTGAATGACATTCTTGTTTTCTTGATGAATTTCTTTGGCTTTTTAAGAAATGCGTCCAAGTTTGCTTCCGTCCAAACCAAGCCTTCACCTGCTTTAGCCATCATTGCTTTCGAGTACTTAAACTTCATGGAGCCCGCTTTGCGGTCAACAATACCTGTTAAGTCAGGGCCTATGCCATTTTTACCAAACTTATGGCAAGCTATACACTTCTTAAATATTTTTTTGCCATCAGCAGCTGCATATGCACTTGTTGTGCTTACGCCCGATGAAACTGCGATTGCAAAGCCGATAGCGGCTAAAGCGATTAATTTTTTAAACTTCATTTGTAAAACTCTCCACTCGAATGAAATAATGGGTTCTTGTGATCTAATTAAAAATCAAAAATATATACTTCCTTTGATAAGCACCCTTAAGCGGCACTTTCAAGCTAAATCCTCATGTGCATCATCTAGATATGAACTTTGCCGTTAAGGGTGACATGCATCACGGCTGGATGAGTTCACGCCAAATTGAAAATTCTTCCCTGAACAATTCAAGTGACTTCCATACGCGGTGGAACTCGACATTTTTACGCGATTCTTCCATAACCACATCACGCCAAGCTCTGCGCAATTGTTCTAAGACTTCTGTAGGCCATGTTTGTAAATTGACGCCAGCGCTAACCAGCTGTTTTAACGCATTGAATTGTATGGCTTCGCTTTGGGCTAAACTGTGGCGTACATTATCGCCACAAACGGCTTCTAGTTGTGATTTCTGCGCTGTTGATAAAGCTTCCCATGCATCAAGATTAATCATCAGTTCGAACAAGGTTGCGGGTTGATGCCAGCTTGGGAAGTAATAGTTATTTGCCATTCTATGGATGCCATGTTGTAAATCTACAGCGGGTTGAAAAAATTCAGCAGCATCAAGTACTCCAGATTCGAACGCAACCAAAACATCGCCATCCGAAAGGATTTGTGTCTCAACCCCTAGCTTTTGCATGACCTTAGCACCTAATCCAGAGATCCGCATGCGTAAGCCTTTAAGGTCTTCTGTTGTTTGTATTTTTTTCTTAAACCAGCCTGATGCTTCTGATGCAGACATCCCACAAATCAAGCTATGAATACCTCGTTTGTGGTAAATTTCGTTGTAGATTTTTTGACCATCAGAAAAATAGAACCAAGCCATGTACTCACGCGCTGTTGGCCCGAATGGAACGGATGAAAATAAGCTGAGTGCCTTGAATTTATCGGCCCATTCAGCAGGGCTCGTGAAAGCGGCATCAATGGCTCCTGAACGAACGGCATCAAACATTTGTTCCGGGCCGACTAATGTTCCAGGGTTATGAAACTTGACCTCGAACCGCCCGTCCGAAACGCGCCAAACTTGACGCTCAACCCGTTTTGCTAAATCCCCAAGCAGCGGTATTGATGAGCCATAAGCACTGGCCATTCGCCATTGGGTAATTTGGATGTTTTTATCTATAAATTTAGGTCGAGCCGCCTTTATTTGTGGTACTAGAGTCTCGGACGATGTTTTTATGCGGCTTTGAACAACGGGCATTGTGGGCGTGATGATGCTTATGGGGTGTTGGACAAATCCTGGTACCTGTTCAACAAGTTGCGGGCCGATGACAGACGCCCCAATAACGGCTCCTGTTACGGCTCCAAATATTGCCCCAATTATAAGATTGCGCACGATTGTCGTTCCTTAACATCATCATCTACGTTAATTTTATAGCATGATAAATAAGTATATGCGACAACGCACACATAGGTCCCCGGCCCCCATATTTGTTCCGGGTAATACCCGCTCGTTGTTTTGACCCATTTTCACAGAAACTTATATATAGCCTCAATTACTCTCAGGCGTTAGCATTTATGCTGTTTGCTTGCTATCCGAAAGACATTTATTTCACACAAGTACCTAAATATGCCAGACCGAGTATTTGTAGGTAATTTAAGTGTGCCCTAAGTTTTGCATACATTTATTTGTGGAGAAGCGCTTGTGGGTAAGAACATTGAGCCTTTGGAGTTTTGGTCTTGGTTTAGTTTTTTTCATGATCTAGCTTCAAAAAACTGGAGCCTTATTGCTGAACAATTGAAATTACAAAATTAAGTTAACACTTGGTAAAAAAGTGACAAAACAAAGCTGTTGATATGGGGAAATATAAAGCATTTCTTTCTGAAATTGGATACTTGGTGCCTGAAGGCGATTATTTTTCTGTTGGGACAGACCTTATTTATGACGAAATAGTCCGTATTATCGGCCCTCAGTTGGTGGTTTCTATAATCAATGCCCGCTATGTTCTAAATGTGCGTTGGGGCAGCTTATATGATAACCCTTAGGGAACAGACGCTCTTTCTTAAGCGAATGGGTGTGAGCGGGGCTCCCAATTTAATCTAAGACTTGGAGAAGCCGTTATTGCTTGGTCGCGTCGCTTTTTAGGTGATGCGGCTCCATTAGAATCGGGCTCACACGCTCAGGCCACGGCCAACAAGATTGAAAACGGCTCGTTGATCATATTCAGGGGTGGTTAATTGACTAAGCTTAAAAATTCTAGCCAACTTACTCGATTTCAGGGCGCTTCAATATCGCCGA
This sequence comes from uncultured Rhodospirillales bacterium, assembly GCA_938074585.1. Taxonomy (GTDB): domain Bacteria; phylum Pseudomonadota; class Alphaproteobacteria; order Rhodospirillales; family Casp-alpha2; genus JABMNT01. Next base: position 5,214 of record CALJEW010000355.1, read on the forward strand.
ATGTCGCGTTTCTTGGTAATCATGGACTACTCATCGAAATTCATTTCGACCCCGATCATTTCCTTGGAAAAACGGGTACTGCAGGAATTCTAAATGTCGTCCTTGAAGCTGCCTTAACGACAATTATGGATTGCGAAGATTCTGTTGTAGCCTTAGATGCGGATGAAAAAGTTAAGACGTATCGCAATTGGCTGGGGCTTATAAAGGGCGACCTGTCTGCAGATTTATCGAAGGATGATAAATTTATAATTCGGACGTTAGATGAGGATCGTATTTATGTATCCGCTGACGGTGGCGAAGTGCGTTTGCAGTGATCGTTCTTGATGCTAATCCGTAATGTTGGGCATTTGATGAATAGTGCGCTATTTTGAATTGCTATGGAGCTGAAGTGCCTGAAGGCTTAAGCGATGCTATGGTAACTTCTTTGATTGCTTTGCATGATTTGAAAAAAATAGATGGTTTACGTAAAAGCAGAACTGGATCGCTTCATATTGTTAAACCCAAAATGCACGGCCCAAATGAAGTCGCCTTTGCAAACGAGCTGTTTATCTGCGTTGAAGAACTCGTGAAGAATTTAGAAATTTTAAAATCTAAGATGAACAAGTCCTTAGATCAAGTTTGCGCAAGTTAATACCTTAATATCTGATATATTTGAAAGAGTTTAGGATATGAGTTTTGAAAATGATATACATTCTGGTTTGGGACAAACACGGGCTACTACTAGTATTGTAGAGCTTTATTTAGCTGAATTTTCAGCTGAGATTGAGGATTTAAACTTACGACCCCCGCGTTCCGAACACGATGCGCAACATCCCGACTGATGCTTTTATTTGACATGCGTGAGGTTTATATTGGGGTTGCCCGTTAAGCAAAGTAAAAAGTATTAGTGAGCGCGTTCTATACAAAAATCGATTAGATCGCCAAAAATAACTTTTATCGGTCCATTTTTAAATATTCCCAATGAATCGCGTGCAATTGCACCATAGTGACGTGCCCGTTCAACAGAATCTTTTAAAGCGCCATGTTTTTCCATCAAGTGAAGGGCATTGGCAAAGTCGTCTTCGTTTTGATCTAGTTTTTCGAGCGTTCTATGCCAAAACTCACGTTCTATTTCATCACCACGCCGAAATGCCAGAATAACGGGTAACGAAATTTTACCTTCTTTGAAGTCATCACCAATCGATTTGCCGAGTGTCGCTTGTTTTGCTGAATAATCTAAAACGTCGTCAATCAGCTGAAAGGCGATACCTAAATTCATACCGTATGATTCTAATGCTTCTTCTTCAATGCGTGGGCGATCACTAACAACCGCACCAATCCGACATGCCGCAGCAAACAATTGCGCGGTTTTCGCTTTAATCACTTCCAAATAAGTGTCTTCGCTGGTTTGGGTATCGTTTGTTGTCATTAATTGAAGAACTTCACCTTCAGCAATAATGGACGATGCGTGAGATAAAATCCGAAGTACATCCAAGGATCCGTCTTCGATCATTATTTCAAATGAACGGCTAAACAGAAAATCACCCACCAAAACGCTCGCCTGATTACCAAACAAAGCGTTTGCGGTTTCTTGACCTCGCCTTAGGTGGCTTTCGTCAACCACGTCGTC
>CALJEW010000356.1 GCA_938074585.1 uncultured Rhodospirillales bacterium
TATGTTCCGTTCACAGTTTCTGGCAACACTCTGTTTGTTTCTGGACAAATTACGTTGTGGGATAATGAAATTAAATATATTGGGCGCGTTGGCGATGGCATTTCCAAAGAAGATGCATACCAAGCGGCGCGTATTTGTGGAATGAATATCATTGCTCAGGCAAAAATAGCATGTGGCGGTGATTTAGACAGAGTGACGCGGGTTTTAAAGCTAGGTGGATTCGTAAATTGCGTACCAGAGTTTAATGATATGCCGGAAATTATTAACGGCGCATCAGACTTGATGGTTGAGGTTTTTGGTTGTGAAATTGGGTCGCATGCACGTTTTGCCGTCGGTGTAGCATCACTGCCACGTGGTATTGCAACAGAAGTTGATGGAACATTTGAAATCTCTTAACAAATTCAATTCAGTCGATACATAATTAGCCGAACCTTTCTTTTTTAATTTAAAAAAATCTTCCACATAAAATCCTTGCGTTCAGTCCTTAATAGCATCAAATCTAATGTATGCCTGATGGAACTGAAAATATTGTTGTTAAAGTAATCCCCTCTATTTCGGAGGTATCGCAGAAAGCTTGGGATCGATGTGCGGGAACATCTCACCCCTTCACCCGACATGCCTTTTTAAGTGCCCTTGAAGACAGCGGATCTGCGACAGCTGAAACTGGTTGGCAGCCTCAGCATTTAATTATCGAATCACCTAAGGGCGATATATTGGGTGCATCCCCACTATATTTAAAAAACCATTCCTATGGTGAGTACGTTTTTGATTGGGGATGGGCAAACGCATTCGAGCGTGCAGGCGGTAATTATTACCCAAAGCTGCAATGCTCTGTCCCTTTTACGCCCGTTACAGGAGGACGTTTTTTAATTCCGGACAGTACAGGCACCGAACAGACAATTGCCCTCAAGCAAGCCCTTGGAGGCGCCATGGTTCAATTGGCAGACCGGATGGATGTATCGTCCATACACGTCACATTTACCAGAAAAGAAGAATGGAAACTATTAACCGACGTTGGGTTTTTACAACGCATCGGTCAACAATTTCATTGGTATAACAATGACTACAGAACTTTTGATGATTTTTTAGATGAACTTACTTCGCGTAAAAGAAAACAAATTCGCAAAGAACGCCGTTCTATTTTAGATAAAAATTTAACCATCAAAACTTTAAGTGGAGCAGAAATAGAAGAACGCCATTGGGACGCTTTTTATAAATTCTATTTATCAACAACAGACAAAAAATGGGGCTCAAGTTATCTGACGCGCAGTTTCTTTACTTTGTTGGGTGAGCGCATGGGTGATCAGGTTATTTTAATTGTTGTTGAAGATGCGGGGCATTTGGTCGCGGGTGCATTGAATTTCAAAAGTGATGACACGTTATACGGCCGAAATTGGGGCTGTTTAGCGAACTATAAGTTTTTACACTTTGAAGCGTGTTATTATAAGGCCATTGATTATGCCATTGAGCATGGCCTTAAACGTGTTGAGGCTGGTGCACAAGGCCCGCATAAAATACAACGGGGCTATTTGCCATCATACACGTATTCAGCCCATTGGATTAACCATCCAGGACTGAAGGGCGCAATCGAAGATTTTTTAGCTCAAGAACGCTTAGGCATTGAGGTTGAAATGCGTGATTTTAAGCAACATTCTCCGTTCAAAAACACTGAAAATTAATAGACGTAGTATCTCTCCGTTAACCTTTTTCATTTAAATTTGGTGATGAAATGGAGATCGTTATGAAATTGTTTTTATTGGTAATTATAAGTCTTTTTATAGATTATACACCATTCTCTCATGCATCTGGGCTGCCTAATATATCCAGTTTATCAATATCTTCCACTCTTCTTAAATCTATCGCGATAAAATGCGTTCGCTTATCACGTCGTGGGACTTCAGAAGTTCTGATTAATTCGTGTGGGGGGTGCCGTATTGTGGCTGTGGCCCGGAAGCGCTCTGGAATTGCTATGCCTATTTTACGTAGCTTCAATGTTCACCCTAATACCCCATATTCTCTTCCCTTTAAGGGTCCTGGTCGCTCGCGCATTACGACCATACAAAACTGTCAAAGCTCTGAAGCAGATGCAAGGGATGCAACCCGAAAGACGGGGAATGAACTTGGGAAATGTGTCACCTTAAGACAAGCAGTTAATGGCGCTGCTATTTTAGTAAACAGATGCAATACCTGCCGAGGTGCCGCAGTACAACGATTAAGTACAAATGGTAAATTGATGGGTCGGCAGGCCTATAAGCTAAATTCAAAGCAAACAATTATTTTAAAATCAAAAGGGGCTTCGCAGTTAGGATTAATAGCTGAAGTCGCCTGTCCCTCCTAAGGACTAATTAAGACCAAGCCTCAAGGGCTTCTCGTGGAGTTATTTCACACATTGGGTTACGCTTATCTGCTGGACATCCCTCTTCCATAACGGGAAAGCGCACACCTAAAAATGTATCCGTATCTGGGTCTCTATCAATGAGTTGTCGGTCTTTGATTTGGGGCCAATCAGCAAGCTCAGCATACTCAAGCACCGGATGGTAACAACAATCAACAGCTTCAAGTGCACCATCCCATGCATTACGACTGTTTTCTAAAAACATCTTTTCAAGCTCTGCAATCAGTTCCTTTTGGGGTAAGGGGTCTAATTGTCGCTCAATCCATTCCGGGTGGTTGACTGCTGTACAGAAATTCTCCCAAAAACGCTGCTCTATAGCACCTAAACTAATGAACTTACGATCATGAGTTTGATAAACCTGATAACAAGCCGCACCCCCGTTTAGTAGATCAACCCCGCGTTCCGGTGCTCCGCCTAATGCGTGTTCTGACAATACATTAGATTGCTGTTCAGCCATTACATTAACTGTCTGTTCAGACAAGCCTTGTTGTATAAGTCCAAACGTTTGCCACGACACC
>CALJEW010000357.1 GCA_938074585.1 uncultured Rhodospirillales bacterium
ATTAGTCAGGTAGTAACTGCGGTTGCTGAGGCTGAGGTTGCGTTAAAAACAGTGGTTACTATTCGCGATAAAGTTATCGATGCATATAAAGAAATCATCCGTATGCCCATGTAGGTGCTATACTCTGGCTATTCGATATGGCATGTATAATACAGTCACAAGGATAGCAAATGAACCCAACAATTGTCGTTGATATTGGCACAGAAGCTTTGTGGGTAATTCTGAAAATGTCAGCCCCTATTATGCTGGCTGGTCTGGGTATCGGTTTGGTCATTGCCTTATTTCAGGCTTTGACGACCATTCAGGAAATGACACTTACATTTGTCCCAAAAATCATTGTCATTTTTGGGACTGTAATTTTTATGCTCCCATATATGATTACGACGATCGTTGATTTTACGACATCCTTATTTGCACGCATGTCTAGTCTTGGGTAACGGGGATGCTAACTGATCTCCTTGAGCTCAATATATTTGGTTTTTTTCTGATTTTTGCCCGTGTCGGATCAGCCATATCGATGATGCCTGGTTTTAGCTCTTCCTTTGTTTCACCTAGGTTTACCTTGGCAATTGCCATGGGTATTAGTTTTGTCGTTTCCCCGCCTTTGGTTCCTAATTTACCCGTAATGCCTGCGGCAGTCCCAGATTTAGTTCTACTTTTAATCGGTGAAATATTGATTGGTGCTTTTTTAGGAACAATTGCGCGAATTCTAATTAGCGCCTTACAAACGGCAGGGACGATCATTGCTTTTGCATCATCAATGGCAAACGCAATGACCAATGATGCCATTTCTGAGCAACAAAGCTCTACGATTTCAGCATTTTTTATGACGGCTGGATTGGTTTTGATTTTTGTCAGCGATTTGCACCACTTAATGCTGATTACCGTGATCGATAGCTATAGCCTTTTCGTTCCAGGGGAAGGTTTGATGATTCAAGATATGTCGCACTTTATGGCACGAAAGGTTTCTGATAGCTTTGCTTTAGCCTTGCAAATGTCATCACCTTTTATCGTTGTTGCGCTCACTTATTATATTGGCTTAGGTCTATTAGGACGTTTAATGCCACAATTACAGGTCTTCTTTTTTGGTATGCCGTTTCAATTGGCGGCAATGTTGTGGGTGCTTGCAATCACAGCCTCTGGCATACTGATGGTATTCGTAAGTAATTTTCAAGAGGTCTATACGTCATTTACGATAGAATAATACAGTTAAGCAAGATATGTAGGTAACTTATGGCCGATGAAGATGATGCTTCAAAAACTGAAGATCCGACCGAGAAAAAATTACAAGATGCACGTCGCAAAGGTCAGGTTGCTACGTCTCAAGAAATTAAAAGCTGGGCAATCCTCTTGGGAGGAACCGCCGGCCTTATCATTCTAGCCCCATATATTGCCAACAATGTACGAATAATATCGCGAACTTTTATAGAAAACCCGCATGCCATATCTATGGATTCTTATCATCTTCGGGAAGTTTTCAAAACAATTACTGTTGATATAGGCCTAGTTTTAGCGCCGTTTTTTTTGATTTTAGTGATTTTAGCCATTGCTTCAAACGTGGGCCAAATCGGGCTTTTGTGGAGCACGGAAAAAATTAAGCCTGACTATAAAAAAATATCGATACTTGCTGGAGTAAAACGGTTGTTTTCTTCACGAACTTTGGTCGAGTTTTTGAAGGGAATCGCGAAGTTGGTAATTGTTGGTGTGGTTGCTTTTGGACTTTCTTTGCCTTTGTTGTTCGATATCGAAATGATTTCGCAAATCGATATAATTTATACTTTGGATCGAATACACACCATTGCTATCTATTTAACGTCCGGAACTGTGGCTGTTATGACCGTCGTTGCCATATTGGATTTGGTTTATCAAAAATCGAAGCACGCAAAAGAAATGCGGATGTCGCTACAAGAAGTTAAAGATGAGCACAAGCAATCGGATGGTGACCCCCAAGTTAAAGCCCGTATTAGGAAAATTCGAGCCGAACGTTCACAAAACCGGATGATGGCATCCGTACCGGATGCGGATGTTGTAATTACCAACCCGACCCACTATTCCATTGCTTTGGAATACAAAATGGAGCACATGGCTGCACCCAGACTGGTTGCAAAAGGGGTTGATCATTTGGCTTTTCGAATTAGGGAAATCGCAGAAGAAAATGATATTCCAATTGTTGAAAACGCCCCACTTGCTCGCGCACTTTTCGCTGCGGTTGAGATTGATCAGGAAATTCCATCAGAACACTTTAATGCTGTTGCAGAAGTGATAGGCTTTGTGATGCGGATGCGTGGAAAATTAAAATAGATATTTATGAGAGTGAAGTATGAATTCGCCTAAAAAAACGACATCAATTGCTGCCCGCCCAAGCTTATGGTTCGTTCTTGCTTTGGTATCTGGAGGCATGATAGCTACAGTGCAATGGCAGCATCCGCAAGCGTTGGCGTTTGCAGGCGGGCTGATCGGTGTTTCGGCTCTCTTATTGGCTATATCGGCGTTTCTTTTTGGCAAAGGATCATATGCATCAGGGAGCGGAAAAAGCTTAGTTACTCTTGGCTTAGACAGTAGCCTTGATGGATATTTGGTCACGGGTGCAAATGGTGAGTTTTTATATAGCAACCCATATTTTCATAAACTCCTGTCTTTCGCTGCCTCGGCAGATGCAGCACGTAAAGTCTTGTCGATTGAATCGATCTCCGAAGCCTTAGACGGAATGGATGCAGAGCAAGTCACGCGTTTGAAATTAGGGGCGCTGAACGGAGCTTTTGGGCATACAGAATTCTTTATTCTTCGCGATGAATTTAATGTCGAATGGCGACGCTTAACTGTCGCTCCTATTCAAAAAAAGGGTGAGACTATAGTCGGTGCTTTATGGCATGTTGAAGATGTAACATCGGCACGCGAAATGGATGGTATTCGCCGCACTGAAGAAGAGAGGATCACTGATTTACTTGATCTGTTACCGGTCGGATTTTTCTCTGCTGATAAAGATGGTACCCTTCAATACGTCAACCAAACTCTTGCCCGCTGGGTTGGGCTTCCGCCTGACCGCATGCGGGGAATGGCTTTCGCTGAATTTATTTCTGATGTTGGTATTGAAGATAATCTTATTCTTAAAGATACAGAAGGCCGAACGTTTTCCGTAGCATTAGAGCAATCGCAAAAAGATGATTTAGATGGAGATGTCGCTTATACCCGCTCGATTGTTTTACGTGATTTAGTTTGGCGTGATCCTGCGCGCGATGCTCATAGTGAAGCCGAGTATGCATCAGATGGAGCAAATTATAGCTCTGAAAATACGATTTCAATGGGGAATGTTGAATGGTTATTTGATGAATCGCCTGTCGCCATTATTAAGCTCGATTTAAAAGGCGTTATTAGTAATTGCAATCGGGCCTTTACAAAGCTCATTGGCGTTCATAATGATGCATGCATTGGTGTCCCCTTTTCAGATTGGATGGCAAAAGAAGATCGAGGTGATTTGTCGTCTTATTTGTCAAAAATTGTGATGGGTATTTCGCGTGGTGCACAGCTTGAGATCAGGCTGCCTGCGTCTGGTGAACGCGAACTTGTGACCGATGCTTATGTCAGTCGTATTGTCGATGAAGCAGGAGAAATTGTTGGTTTGGCGCTCCATTTAATTAATATGACGGAACAAAAGAATCTAGAGGTGCAATTCACTCAATCTCAAAAAATGCAGGCGGTTGGCCAGTTAGCAGGTGGTGTTGCACATGATTTCAATAATCTGTTAACGGCAATGATTGGCTTTTGCGATTTGTTGTTACAAAAGCATGGCCCTGATGATCCGTCGTTTGAAGATATCCAACACATTCGCCAAAACGCGAACCGAGCAACGAATTTGGTTCGACAATTGCTGGCGTTTTCACGAAAGCAAACGTTAGAGCCGGTCCGGTTGGATGTTTCAGAGCTTTTAAGTGAGCTGTCTAATTTGCTTAGACGCCTTATTGGTGAGACCGTAGACTTAGAAATTGAGAATGGAAAAACTCTGCCGGCGATTAAAGTCGACCGAGGGCAATTCGACCAAGTTATTATCAATTTAGCTGTAAATGCACGCGACGCCATGCCGGGTGGTGGATCTGTAACCATCCGATCATCGGATGTTATTTTATATGAACCTGTCCAGCGGGGTCACGATTTGATGCAGGCCGGGCAGTACGCATTAATTGAAGTGATTGATACAGGTGAAGGTATATCAAAGGAAAATTTGGATCGAATTTTTGAGCCATTCTTTACAACTAAAGACGTTGGGTCTGGCACGGGGCTCGGGCTTTCAACCGTCTATGGCATTATCCATCAGACGGGTGGCTTTATCTTTGTTGATAGTGCGCCCGGAGAAGGAACGACCTTTAGTATTTACCTGCCGGCATATGAAGATGAGTTCGAGGCAAACGTTATTGATGATGGGGCGGGTGTTCCAAACGCACTTGCTCAAAAGTCTAAACCCGTTCTATCTGATGCTGATTTAACGGGGCAGGGAGCCGTGTTGTTGGTTGAGGATGAAGACGCTGTGCGGATGTTTGCTGCCCGTGCGCTGAGAAACAAAGGCTATCACGTTATAGAAGCTGAAAACGGTGAAAGCGCGCTGGATGCGATCAATGGGCAAGACCAGACGATTGATTTGATTGTCTCAGACGTGATCATGCCGGGAATGGACGGCCATACGTTCGTTAATTTAGTGCGCTATGAATTACCAGATGTGAAAGTTATTTTGATGTCTGGTTATGCGGAAGAAACATTCCGCGATGAAATTGGCCGCGATAAAACCATTCACTTCCTAGGCAAGCCATTTACTTTAAAAGATTTGGCAACCAAGGTTAAAGAGGTTTTGGGCGATCAAAAACCTAATTAAAATCGGCCCGATTCCCGATTGGTGAAAGAATTATATATAACGTAACCGAAACAGTGTTTGGTGAAAATGTCGAAATTTTCTACAAAAGTACATAAAAAATTGTTTGAAAACAATGGATTAAAAAATATGTTGCAAAAAAGAACAAAGTAAGTACAAATACCTTTGATTGCATTGGATAAAGCCTTGTGGAATAAGAAGGAATAGAACATGTCTCAAACAGCATTACGTCTCGTCGAAGGGAAAAACGTGGATAAAACTAAGGCCTTAGATGCCGCTCTCAGTCAAATCGATCGGGCTTTTGGTAAAGGCTCAATTATGAAGCTGGGCCAAAACGAAGTTGTTCAAATTGAATCTATTTCAACCGGATCCATTGGTTTGGATATTGGCCTAGGTATTGGTGGGTTACCCCGCGGGCGTGTTGTCGAGGTGTATGGCCCAGAAAGTTCTGGTAAAACAACGTTAGCACTGCACTCGGTTGCTGAGGCGCAAAAATTAGGTGGCACTTGCGCCTTTATTGATGCGGAACACGCTTTGGACCCGGTTTATGCCCGCAAGCTTGGCGTAAATGTTGAAGATCTATTAATTTCTCAACCTGATGCAGGTGAACAGGCATTAGAAATTGCCGACACCTTGGTTCGTTCTGGTGCTATTGATGTGTTGGTTATCGATTCGGTTGCTGCTTTGGTTCCACGGGCTGAATTAGAAGGCGAAATGGGTGATACCCATGTTGGCTTGCAAGCGCGTTTAATGAGCCAAGCGTTGCGTAAATTAACCGCATCAGTATCTAAGTCGAACACGATGATTATTTTTATAAACCAAATTCGTTTAAAAATTGGTGTTATGTTTGGTAACCCTGAAACCACATCCGGTGGTAACGCGCTTAAGTTTTATGCCTCTATCCGTCTGGAAATCCGTCGTATTGGCGCTATTAAGGATCGTGAAGAAGTGGTTGGTAACCAGACCCGGGTCAAGGTTGTCAAAAACAAATTAGCTCCGCCGTTCAAGATGGTTGAGTTTGATATCATGTATGGAGAAGGCTTTTCTAAAATGGGTGAGCTTGTTGATTTGGGCGTGAAAGTCGGAATTGTTGAAAAATCAGGATCTTGGTTCTCTTGTGATTCAACGCGGATCGGCCAAGGTCGTGAAAACGCAAAAAATTTCCTGCGTGAAAACCCTGAAATGGCAAATATGATTGAGCGTAAAATTCGCCAAGATGCGGGCTTGATTGCTGACGACGTAGTCGTTGCGGATGCGAAAAATACGTCTAGATTAGATGATAATGAGCCTGAAGGTGCAGGAACTGCAGCTGAATAAGCTTTAGTCATAACCTATTGAAAGCGCGGCCTTGGTAATCAAGGCCGCGCTTTTTTGTAGCGTTTTGTATCAGTTGTACGCAACCTTTCTAGACAGTTTGGCTACAACCACGTAAATATTAATATAGGAAAGTAGACACCGATAAATATTAATAATTCAAGACGATGAGAGCCCTATACCCATGCAGACTGTCAACGACATACGAAAAGCATTTTTGGACTATTTTGCAGCAAACGGACACGAGATCGTAAGCTCAAGTTCCTTGGTTCCGACCAATGATCCAACCCTAATGTTTACCAATGCCGGAATGGTGCAATTTAAAAATGTTTTTACGGGGCTCGAAACGCGGGATTATAAGCGCGCCGTTACATCGCAAAAATGCGTACGCGCAGGCGGCAAGCATAATGATCTTGAAAATGTAGG